>NZ_PVNE01000006.1 GCF_003001905.1 Planifilum fimeticola | reverse complement strand
AACGAAAATCATTTCGATCACCTATGAATCCATTCGACCATGAGGTAACATTTTCCTTCGGAATTTCCCGATCTAAGTTAGTCGACGGGGCACTAGAATGCTAATTCGTCCGAGTTGAAACAGCAACTAATATGGAATCATTAAAGGGATGAACGGAATCTTTTTGTGCAACCGTCTCTGCATGCGCAATGTGCGAGAAAAAACATTCAGGAGGAGAGACAGGGAATGGAGAATCGATTGTACGACTTGGCGGTGGTATGCGATGACTGCGGGTTTTCCGATGACGGCTTCATCACTTCCCATCGGTTTGAAGTGGGTCAGAAGGTAACGTACACCGTGGATGACGTCTACTGCCCCCGGTGTGAAGGGGAAGCAAAATATGTGATCGACTACTTGCAAAGACAACGCATAGACGACCCGGAGAAGATTCGGGAAATGTATGATTGGGTGGACTTTTACTCGGAGGATATCGCTGTGGCGGAAATCGGGCAAATCACGCTGAGCAGCAACAAAAAGTAGCAAGATCTGCGATGGACGAGCTGGTTTGCTCGGACTGATTTGAATCGGCTCCATCTGCTAAAAACATCAAGATCATCCAGGATCATCGATTGTCATCATCACGCCTCTTTTCTCTTTTCTAAGGCAGCCTCTCGGGAATGAATTGGCGCGTTAAAAAGGCCGGTAAAGAAGCCTTTCACCTCGGCATCGGCGAGCGACAAGCGCAAAACAGAGCAAAGGATCAGGCAGCCCCCAGATAAAACCTCAAGCTATCCTTCAGTCATACAAAAAAGCCGAAAGGCGAGCACAACGGCCCATAGGGCACCGTTGCAGCGCCTTACGGCGAGCAAATCTTTTTCTTGACTACAATTTCTCCTCTCCCGTGACTTCCGCGTCCTTCACCTGCCACGCGCCGTTTTCCTTCACCGTGACCACTCGGAACGTGGTCCGGTAGGTTTTTCCCTTCATGTTTCCGTCCGAATGGAACACCTCCGCCTCGATGTCCCAGGTGATTTCCCCGGGACGGCTGTCGATCTGTTCCGCCTCCATATTGGGCAAGACGGTCATGGAGCGGGCTCGTTTCTTCAGGATGTCCTGACGTTCGTCCCGATCCAAAGAGGAGACAAATTCCTCGGCCGCGGTCCGGGACTGGTCGATGTCCTCCTGGGTGGGGGCGGAATCCTCGGACAGGTCCGGACTGGATGCAGCTTCCGACGCCTGTTCAGCAGGCTCCGGTTCAGCCTCGACCGGGCGCGGGGGCTCCGTCTGGGCGGGAACCGGTTTTTCCCCGGACTTCTGCAGGAAATGGATGAGTCCAAAGCCGGCGGCAATGAAGAGGAGAAAAAGCGCGATCCCCACCCCCCAAAACCACTTTCTCGATTTCCCTTTGGAAGCGGGGGTGTGGCGGGCGTCTTCCGTCTCCGGAGGAGCATTGCCCTTCTTTTCACCGATCAGGGTCCTTCGAAAGGTTTCCCGATCGGAGAAGTCGCACCGCATGCAGGATGCGTCCCCGCATAGAAACACCCGCAATTCTCCTTGATCCGTCACTCCGATGTTTTCGGGAACATAGACGATCTTCATCGGATTCGGCTGATTCTCCAGATAAGTTTCCAGCTGGGACAGCTGGTCGCACCACTTCGCGGCCGTCTCCTCATCCGTCGGACAGCGATAGATCAAGCCGTCCACGTGGACATAGGGGCGGACGAAAACGAGGGCTTTGGATTCCTGATAGACTTGCCAGTAGGGAACCAGCAGCGGATGATCCAGGGAGAAATACTGCTCGATCAAGGATGGCGGAGCCGGTTTGCGGAGGGGGACATGTTGAAGATACACCTTCCCCTTCGCTTCATCGAACGCCAGCGCCCATTCGCCGAAGGGGGTGTGCAACACCGATTCGATCCAATAATCCCGATAGACGGTACCCGGTTCAAAAAACATTCGCTTTACCTCCCCGCGGAAAAACCCTTCACCTCTGCACCTAACCGCTCGAAGGAGTGTCGACCGAAAAGGATATGCGCCCGGTTTTCTTCTCCCCTCATCAGGCCACTCTCGATCCTGCGGGCGTTCTATAAATAGATAACTCCGCCGTCATCCCTTCCGTTTCAACGGACGGACCAAATTTCGAAAAAAGTGAAGCAGGCTCTGCCCTCTCGCGGCTTCCTCATCTCTCCGCCTCCCCTCCCAATAACCGCGCACCCCTGGAATCGCCCATTTCCTCCAACAGCTCCCGCACCCGGCGGACAAAGGGCTCCGTCAGGCTGAACAGGGTTCCCCGGTGTCTGAGCCGGGCCGCCTGGGTTTCCCGGTATTCGGGAAGGTGTCTGAACCATTCGTAGGGAATGGTCCGGGGAAAGCGGTGGATGCCCTTTATCTCCATGTCCTGTATCCCTTCGATCATCGGGTGGACCACCTCGGCGATGCCGACCAGTCCCTTCTCCCGGACGCCGGTCTGGTAGCAGAGGATTCGGTCCCCTTCCCCGGCCCGTTTGAAGTTGCTCAAAACCCGCCGTCCGGACCACTCCACCGAGCCTCCGGTGCGGAGGATGTGGTCCCAGCGGAAGGAGTACTTATCGGAGGAGATCATCATCCACACGTGGACAGGCTTGTCCACCCGCTCGCAGTGATCGTCCATCATCTCTTCTCCTTGGTCGAAGGTGTTTACTCCCTTTGCTTTTCATCCCGGATGCATGACAATCGGCGCCGGAGGAGCGTGCCGCATCTTCCTTCCTGAAGGGAGCACGGCACCCGCCCATCCGGCACAAACCTTGACTTGCAAGGAAGCCCCAGTGAGGGCGGTTTAAGATTGGGTAGGGAAGCGCCGGAAGGCTTCATAAGTGTCATGGTTTCCGCAGCACTGGCTCAAATGGCTGAAACCGCGCAGAAGCGGATGATGAAAAAGGCTTCCGATACGAAGACCCGCTTGACGACGCATGTAGGAAACATATGAAAAAAGAAGCCGCGTACGGAAAATCGTCGGGAGAATGAAAGAGAACGCCACCGATACGGTCTTAAAACCGGGCAAAATCGCAGAAAGGTAAAACGAGGAAGCCGGAACTCCCCTGCGGGATTTATGGTGTAACACCCTCCGCCCGAGTTTAAAACGCTGGCCAAAGGGGCGGAGGGTGCATGCCGCTTGTGTTTCGCATCCGTGACAAACACCTGCGGCGCATCTCCTCCGGCTGTTCCAGCCAATATAGGGATCAAGACCATTCGACACGGGCTTTCCCTGACACAAATAGACTATCTCAACAGGTCAGCGGACCCAAACGCGGTGGGGACGGGAGGAGAAGATTAAGGTTACTTCTCATCGCTTTGAAAACGCGCCCCTCGGCCCTTGCCCCGGAAAAACACTTCCCACCCCGCCATTTCATCCCCAGTCCGACAACAGCGCGTGGCGGCAGACGGTGTGCAGATCCCGCCAGGCCCGGTTGGCGGGGGCGTTTTCCATGAGACCGGCCATGCCGAGATGGGGAAACACGGTCTGGGCGGCCTGGAGGGCAGTCTGAGCCGCCTCCCTGGACCGGCGGTTGATCGCCTCCTCTTCCTCCCCGGTCAGGGGCCGGTTCCAATGAATCTCCCAGGTGTCATCGACAGTGCGGTAGAAGTCCGCCTTGGCCCCTGCGAGCCGATCCACCATCCGGGTTGCGGCCTCCAGCCCGGCCTCCGCCCGCCGGGACGGCCAGACCCTCCGTCCGGCTTCGATGAGCACCCGGGCTTCCTCCAGGAAACGGTCGGCGATGCCGAGGGCGACGGCGGCGAAGGACGTGAGGGCGAAGGGCAGAAAGGGATAGCGAAACAGGGGATCCTTGAAGACCGGATACGGCTCCGCGATGTCGAAGGTCATCCGTTCCGGCACGAAGGCGTCCTCCACGGCAATGCTGTGGCTGCCCGTCGCCTTGAGGCCGAAGGCCCTCCAGTCCTTGAGGACATTCACCTGCTCCGGCATCAGGATGAAGGAAAGGACACGCCCGTCGTCCTTCCCGCCTTCATCCCGGATGACGCAGTTCACGGTGAAAAGGGTTGCGTAGTCGGCGCCGCTGATGTACTTCCACCGCCCGCTCACCCGATAGCCCCCCTTCACCCTCCGTGCCTCCCCGGCCGGATATCCGCTCCCGGCGATCACCGCCTCCCGGGGGGAGAGCAGCTCCCGGCAAACCCCCGGTTCCATGGCGCCGGCGAAATAGCCTCCCCCCGCACCGATAGTGACCAGCCAGCCGAAACTGCCGTCGAACCGGGAAGCCCCTTCAAAGACGCGCAGGGCCTCGGGCAGCGGCAACATGTGACCGCCCAGCTCCCTGGGGACCAGCAACTTGAACAGCCCCCGTTCGCGGACGGCCTCCAACACTTTCGGGGACATCTCCCCCTTTTGTTCCATGGCCGACGCCTCGGCCCGGACCATGGCCTCGAGTTCTTCGGTCAACAGGTTCACGCCGATCCTCTCCCCCGAAATATGTATAATCAGCCGGGATCACTTCCCGAACTGCTTCTGAAACTGTTTCCAATCCCCGCGATACACATTCAGGTCGACAAAGGTCCCGATGCCGTCCACCCGTCCCCGGTGGCCGTACTGCCAAAACAGCCAGTCCCGCCCCTCCAGGTCGGGATGCTTGATGACATCCCGGATCCAGATCCCGTGATCGGGGAACGCATCCCGTATGTACCGGTGATAGGTATTGTAGGTCACGTAAAAGAGGGGCTTCTTTCCGTAATGCTCCTCCAGGTCGGAAACCAGGACTCCCAGCTTCCGCCGGACCTTCTCCGGTTCATGGTGCAGCGGAATTTCCACGTCGATCACCGGCGGCAGGCTGTCGGCCTCATCGGGAACGGTCCGGATGAAGTTTCGGGCCTGCTCCTCGCCGGAGCTTTGCATGGAAAAGAAATGATAGGCCCCCACCCGCAGGCCCTGTCTCCTGGCCTCCTCCCAATTGCGCCGGAACCGGCGGTCCACGAAGTCCTTCCCTTCCGTGGCCTTCATGAACACGAACCGGTAACGCTTGTCCTTTCCGACCTTCTCCCAGTCGATCGCTCCCTGGTGATGGGAAACGTCCAACCCCTTCACTTCATAGGGCAGAGCAAACACCTCATTATGCCAGATGAATCCGAAAAACTCCAGCCCTCCCACCAACAAAAGGGCCAGAACCGCGGCAATGACGATATATGCTGTCCTTCTCATCCCCTTCCTCCATTCAGCCGAGAATCTCCGTTCCCCTCCATTGTACCAGGGAGGACCTTTTCTTTGTTATGAAAAAGACACGAAAAAAAGCGTTGACCGCCGGGGTCAAACGCTCAAAATAACCTTATTATGCGATGTGTACGACGGAGGCGATGGACAAGGCCCGGAGGGATTTTGAAGATCACTGAAACCATTCGGCGGCGACGCGTTTTCTTTTCATCCCGTTTTCACAGGGACAGCCAGATCCCCGCGGCATAGAGCAGCCCGTAGGCCCAGTGGTGCCAGGCGGCCCATTTCATCCCGCCCATCTCCTCTCTCCTCTCGGCTCCGACGCGGTACGCGTGACGCAGCCGAAGGGCCAGGGGGAAAGCCAGCCAAGCAAGTCCCGCCGTCCACGGGAGAAGGCGGAATCCAATCAAAACGGCCAAGGACAAATAGGCGAGGAGGAGAATCGCCGAAAGCAAGCGGGCGGCGCCCGCCCTGCCGAGACGGATGGCCAGGGTGCGGCGGAAGGCCCGATCCTTTTCGATGTCCCGAATATTGTTGGATAAAATCATGGAAGCGATCAGGAAGGAAAAAGGAAGGGAGGCGGCGAAAACCCGTCCGTCCGGCGGCGCTCCCTGCACGGCATAGGCGATGACGGTCACCGCCGTTCCCAGAAAAAGGGCGGCGATCAGCTCGCCCAAGCCCAGGGACGACAGGGGGCGCGGTCCGGCTGAATAAGCGTAGCCGCACAGGATTCCGGCCGTGCCGACAACGGCCACCCATCCATGGCTGCTCCAGGCCAGGTATGCGCCCAAGACCACCGCCACCGACAACATGAGACCGGCGACCGTCGGAATCGCGCGGTGGGCGGGCCCGGCGCCATGCTTCGGGTCCTCGGGGGTTGCCCACTTGTCGCGGTCCTGGCCGTGCAGCACATCAAAATAATCATTGAATAGATTGGTCGCCATTTGCACCAAAAGGGCGGCAATCAGCACGGCAACAAACATATCCGGGCGAACCGACCCGTTTTCCGCCGCCAGGGCCGTTCCCGCGAGCACCGGGCAGATCGTGCCCGTCAGGGTCATCGGCCGCGTGAGATGCACCCACGAAAATCGATAGGACCATTCCCGGGGAGAATCTCCGGAAAACCTGTTCCCAATGTCCAACCGGTCCACCTCCCTCCTCCGGCTGATTAGAACAGCAGCATGAGACAGATCAACACGATAAAGCCGACGGCTTCCAGGGACTCGACGAGAATGATGCTCCTCATCGCTTTCATCAGCGGTCGGGTGTCGCCGCTTTCGGCCCGCCGCCAAAGGGAATCATCGCTCAGCACCTTCATCGCCTGCCGGTATCCGACCAGTGCCCCCCAAGCCAAAACCGCCAGGCCGACAATCAGGGAGAACAGCCAGATTTGGCCGTAATCCGATCGCCACAGGCTTTCCCACTCACGGATCGGCCCCAAAACGGTGCCGAGGAGAAAGCCGGTGAAAATCACCCCGGAACCCGCCGCCGTGAGCGGCCAGTGGGACCATTTCATGAGCGCGTGCAGAAAGGTTTGCTGCCGGGAAGGGGGCATTTTCTTCACGACCGGATACACTCCCCAGCCGATGAAGAGCACCCCGCCCACCCAGACTGCCGCAAACAGGATATGACAGCCCAGCAGAAACGAATGAAGTCCCCAGGACAAGCCGGTCTCCCCCCCCTTTGGTGCGGTTCAAGTCCACTATACAATTTGACGGGAGGAGGAAGTGTGATTCCTGTCACAGGTCCTTGTCCCGTTCCGCGGACACGGGAAACCCCTTGAAAATCGCCTCCGGGCTTTGGATGCCTCACTTGCCGGGCAAAGGCTTCAAGCGGGGTCTGTTCCCCGGCTTTTGTCCTTATGCCAACCCAACAAAAAACCGGCACCATCCGGTGCCGGTTTTTCCGCTTTCCGCTTTCGGAGGCGGAGCCACAGTCAGGACTTTCCCGAGGGAGTCCGCTTGCGGAACATCAGCGACAGTTCCCTTTCCCGATACAGATGCGCCTCCGCTTCCTGCAAATGCTCCGGTTTGGGAGGGATGCCGTTTTGCCGGAGCACCTCCACCACTTCCCGAATGCTCCGATCCAGGGAGGCGGCGATATCCACCAACGACCATCCGCTCCGATACAGGTCGGCGATGCGCCCTTCCGGGCGGATGTCCCCTTTCCCTCCACCCATCCTTTCCTTCTCTTTATGATCCAAAGGATTCACCCCGCTGTCTCATACAAACACCTCTGCCTGGGGGCATGCCACGTTATCTGCCATGTCCCTGGTTCACAACCCTATATGACAATTCAGCGAAGAAAAACCTGCGAATTTTTCGTTGATATATTATAAAAGCAAAGGGAGGTGGTCAAGTGTTTAGCGAACTGAAAAAGCGTTTCGGCAGCGATTACAAAAATGTCTTATCCTATTTGATCATCAGCGAAATTCTGCTGTGGTGCCTGGTCGTTTACTTCATGATGAATGACGTCAGCAGCCTGGCACTGCACAAAAACCTGGCCATCCCGATTTTCGCCGTTTTTCTCGTCTATACGTATATCGCCAACCGAAAGTGGCGAGTTTATCAACGGATGAAGAACACTCTGTACCGATACTGGGTGGAATTCCCCACCCTGCTCCTGATTATCGCCTTTGCCATCGTCGACCTGTTCATCCTCTGAGGAATATCTTAAAAAAATTGTCTGTTTGCCCCACTTCCTCCGCAGGGTATGAAAAAAGAGCCGGACCCGGCGGCCAATCCCGCGCCGGGTTCGGAGACGTCCCTTCCTCCGAAGGGGAACAAAAAGGAGGAATGATGCATGAAGGATCTGGCCAAAAAGGGACTTTCCCTCGGGCTCGGCCTGTTGGTGATGACCAAGGAACAGGTGGAAAAGGCGGTCGACGAACTGGTCAAAAAAGGGAAGATTTCCGCCGACGAGTCGAAGAAAATGGTGAACCGGCTGATCGAAACGGGGGAAAGGGAAAGGGAGCACTTGGATGAAGTGCTCCGGGAACGGGTAAAAAACATCCTGTCGGAGCTGGACATCCCCTCCAAAAAGGAGCTCGAAGCGTTGGAGGAGCGGGTTCGGCGCCTGGAAGAACGCCAAGAGTAACATCCCATTTGCCTCTAGGGGAATGACGCATGATCGGCAGAAGAATTCGCTACATGAGCCGCTATCGGGAAATCGCCGTCGCCCTCGCCCGTCACGGCTTCGGCTTCGTGGTGGAAGAGTTGGGCCTGCGCTCGATGCTCTCCCTGCCGAAACGGCTGGTGGGCAACGAACCGCCCGATCCGAAAACCTACGGGGAGAGGATCCGGATGGTGCTGGAGGATCTGGGGCCCACCTTCATCAAGCTGGGCCAGATCGCCAGCACCCGAAGCGACCTGTTTTCCGAGGACATCCTCCGCGAGCTGGAAAACCTGCAGGATCACATCTCCCCGTTTCCCTTCTCCGACGTGCGGCGGACGATCGAAAAGGAGCTGGGTCCCCTGGAGAAGATCTTCTCCCGGTTCGATGAGACTCCCCTGGCCGCCGCATCGATCGGCCAGGTGCACCGGGCCGTGCTGACCACCGGCGAAGAAGTGGCGGTGAAGGTCCGGCGCCCGTTCATCGAAACGATCGTCGAAGCCGACCTGGAGATCCTCCGCGACCTTGCCTCCATCGCCGACCACCGGTTCAAGTGGGCCGCCCGCATGCGGCTGCGGCAGGTGGTGGAGGAGTTCGCCGAAGCGCTGTTGTCAGAATTGGATTTTGCCAGCGAAGGAAACAATGCCGAAAGGATCGGCGCCCAGTTCGCGGGGGACGAAAGCGTCCGCGTCCCGAAGATCTTCTGGGAATACACCCGACAGAACGTCCTGACGATGGAATTCATCGCCGGCGTCAAGATGACGGACGAGGCCGGACTGGCGGCCTCGGGCCACGACCGCAAGGCGTTGGCCGAACGGTACCTGAAAGCGATGCTCCACCAGATCCTGATCGAGGGCTTTTTCCACGCCGATCCCCATCCCGGGAACCTGTTCGTCCTCCCGGACGGGAGCCTCGCCTTCATCGACTTCGGCCTGGTGGGCCGCCTCGGTCCCGAGACCAAAAATCACTTCATCAGCCTGATCCTGTCCATGCTCCGCCAAGACACCGACGGGGTCATCCGGACGCTCCTCCGGATGGGAATTGTCCCCGAGGACGCCGACATGGAACAATTGTGGCTCGATACGGACCGCCTGCGCGACAAGTATACCGGCGTTCCCCTTTCCCGGATCCGGCTCGGCGACGCGATCCGGGACCTGTTCCAGGTGGCCTCCCGCCACCGGATCCGCATCCCGGCCAATTTGACCCTCGCCGGCAAAGCGATCCTGGTGATGGAGGGCGTCGCCGCCCGGCTTCATCCGGAACTGAACATCATGGAGATCGCCATGCCCTTCGGAAACCGGCTGATCCGGGAACGGCTGGATCCCCGCCGGGTGGCGGGCCGCCTGTGGAAAAGCGTGACCGACTACGGGGAAATGCTGTCCGAGCTGCCGCAGGATCTGCAGTCGCTCATCCGCGATCTCCGCCGGGGGAAGTTTCGCGTTCAGATGGAGATCCCACGGCTGGAATTGTTTCTCAAGAGGCTGGAACGGATCAGCAATCGGCTCACCTTCAGCATCCTGCTTCTCGCCTTCAGCATCATCATGACCGGGCTGATCATCGGGCTCTCCCTGAGCAACCATCCCACCCTCCTGCTGAACAGCCCCGCGATTCAGATGGGATTCGTCATCGCCCTGCTGATGATCCTGTGGCTGATGTTCTCCATCTTCCGCTCGGGGCGGTTTTGAAGACGTCCCCCCTTCCACCGTGCATGGAAGCGTTGGCTGGACTTTCCCGCCCGAGCGGCCGGTTTCCATGAGGGATCCGCCCGGGAAAAGAAAAATACTCATCACCAGAAAAAAACACTTTACTTTTTGGACCCGCTCCATTATAATGGTTCATGTCGGCCGGTTGGAGAAGGTATCATGCCGGTCCCGTCGGGAACAATATACTCATGCGGGGCTATAGCTCAGCTGGGAGAGCGCTACACTGGCAGTGTAGAGGTCACGGGTTCGAGTCCCGTTAGCTCCACCAAAAGAAAAACGTTTCTCGCCTCGAGGTCGAGAAACGTTTTTTGTTTTCCCGGAGATTAAAAAATCACATCGAAGAAGCCCGAAAACCGGTCCTTTTGTTTTTCAGGTGAAATACAGGATTTTCGCCGAGGGAAACAGACGGACGATCCATTCCTCGATATGGGCTTTCAGGGCCTCCATCTCCTCGTCCCGGTATACGTATTTCACCCTCCCGTACTTTCCCCATTTCTTTTTCCGCTTTTCCTCGTCCATCTCCAACCGGGTTTTGGGATAGCGCTTCAGGATGACCCGCTTGGCCGCCTTCGTAAAGCGGTGGGTGATCAGCTCGAAGGTCAGCTCCTTCGTCGCTTCCGGGGAAGCCGGTCCCGCAGCTCTTCCAGCATGCGTCCATATCCCTCTTTCCACCCGTCGAAGATCATCAGGGGAGCGATGATGAACCCCAGCGGGTAACCGGCCCGGGCCACCTTCCCCGCCGCCTCCAGACGGTCCCGAAGCGGAGAGGTGCCCGGTTCAAAGAATTTCACCACGTGATCGGCGTTGATGCTGAAACGGAAATGGGTGTGCCCGCGATGATCGGCATCCAACAGGGGCTCCACGTGGCTGTACTTGGTCACGAAGCGAAGTCGTCCCAACTCCTGGCCGCCCATGAACTCGATCGCCCGCTTCAGGGAGCCGGTGATGTGTTCGACGCCCACGGGATCGGAGGTGCAGGCCGCTTCAAAACGGGTGATCTCCGGCGCACGCTCCAGGATGTATTTTCGGGCCGCCGCAAAGATCTCCTCCAGATTGACATAAACCCGAATGTAGGGACGATTTCCCATCGTGGTCTGCAAATAGCAGTAGTGGCAGTGCCCCATGCACCCGGTCGCCAGCGGCAGGGCGTATTCCGCCGAAGGTTTGGAGGTGTCGAATTTCAGCGTCTTCCTCACTCCGACGACCAGAGTGCGTTTGGCGTTGCGGTATTTCTCCGCCTCGGTCCTGCCGGGAATGCCCGTCACCCGGTTGTGGGAGGTGGTCATGCGCACGGGAATTCCGCTGTTCTTATACCTTCGGTACAACTCTTCCCCCAGGGGATATTTCAACGCTTCCGGCTCGAAAAAGATCAAATCCGGCTCAAACGGCTTCATCGATACTCACCCGAGTTTAGCCTTCCTCCCAAGCCGGAGGGGGCATACCCCCCAACTTTAGCCATTCCCTGGAAAGATCTTCACCTTTTCAAAGCGTCCGGAGCGGCACACTTCTATGCATGATATTCGGCCAACACCTGACGGATGACGGCGGCATCCACATTTCCGCCGGTCAAGACCAGAACCGCTTTTTTCCCCCGGAGACTCTCCCTCTCCTTCCAGGCGGCGGCCAGTGCGGAAGCGGCCGCCCCTTCCGCCCACAAATTGGCCTGAGACAGCAGAAGATACATGGCATGGCGGATTTGCTCCTCCGAGACGGTAACCATCCGGGGGCTTAATCTCCGGGCGATCTCGAAGTTTAATCTTCCCACTTCCTTCGTGACCAATTTATCGGCGACACTGCGCGGGTTGTCGAGATGAACGAGCTTTTCCGCCCGGAGGCTCTCCGTCATCGTGGGTGCGCCCTCGGGCTCCACTCCCCACACCTCCGTTTCCGGACGGAACGCCCCGGCCGTGATCATCACCCCGTTGATCAATCCGCCCCCACCCACCGGACAGATGATGACATCGGGGTCGGGAAGCTGATGGAAGATCTCCAGTCCGACGGTTCCCTGGCCGGCCACAATCGCCGGATGGTCATAGGAGTGAATAAAGGTCAAACCGCGTTCCTCGGCGATCTCCATCGCGATCCTGCAGGCATCGTCATACACCTCCCCGGCCACGATCACCTCCGCTCCGTACAGGCGGCAACTTTCGGCGATATGTTTCGGAGCGCGCAACGTCACCACGATGGTGGCCGGAACCTTCATCACGGAAGCGGCATAGGCGACCCCCAGCGCATGGCTTCCCCCCGACGCGGCGATCACCCCCCTCTGGCGCTTCTCCTGCCCCAGTTCCGCGATGAAGTGGCAAGCCCCGCGGATCTTGAAGGCCCGCGTTTCCCGCATCATTTCCATTTTCAGATAGACCTCGGCCCCCAGCAGGGCGCTGAGCCCCCGGTGATGTTCCAGGGGGGTTTCCCGGACCCAGGGAGAGATGTTCCTCTGCGCTTTCAGGATGTCTTTGAGTTCGGGGATTTGGAACAACAACCTCGCTCCTTTCACTGGTTTGAGCCGCTCCTGTAACGTCGCGGGCCACATCTTCATTTTACATCCGGAATTTCCGTTTTGGGAAATATCCCCCGTTTACCAATTAACCGAACCTTCAGGTCCCATGCTCCGGAGATCTCACCCGGTTCCCGCCGCGGGGATGCCCGTCCGAATAAAGAAACATCCGGGCAAGCAAGGCTTGAATCCTGCGCCGTCCACCGAAAAAAACCCTCCGAAAAGGAGGGGGAATCATGCAGGAGTCGTAATCGACATTCGGAATAATTCGGATTTCAAATCTTTGTTGCTGACCCGTTGGCCAAATTTATAGCCCCTCAGCTCTTGGCAGGCAAAAAACCGCAGGGGCGATCGGCCCCGCTCACGAGTTGTTTTGAGCCTTCATCTGCTGGTTGACCATCCGGTTCAGCGCGTGGTTGATGCCCACGGTTCGCTCCACTTCCATCACAAAGGCGATGCCCCGGCCGGGCTTGTTCAGTTCCGCCTCTTCCATGATCTTTTCCAGGACGGCCTCGGTCTTCTCCCGGTCGATCAAGGTCAGCACGATGTTCTTTTCCGGTTCGATCGGGATGTTGAACAGCTTGGCGTGTTCGTGGATGCCGGTTCCCCTGCCGGAGATGATCGTGCCCCCTTCGGCTCCCGCCTTTTTGCTGGCGTCCACCACGACATCCTCTTTTCCTTTGTTGACGATGGTGACGATCAGATCGTACCGGATCGGAGCGTTTTCCATTTCCTTCACCTCCCGGGTCGCATGCTCAGAGGGGGCGACGGATCTCGACGGACTGCAAATCCCCCCGATTCTTTTCGTATCCAATACAAAACCGATCCCGGTTCCCGGTTTGTCCAATTTGCCCGCCGCAACAAGCGCGTCCAAAATGGTCTCCACCTGCTCGTCGGGAACCAGGATGAGAATCACTTCCTTCTCCGGATTCCATTGGATTCCCAAAAACCTCCGTTCATGGATCCCGGTCCCCCGTCCGAGCATCACCGTGGCCCCTCTCGCGCCGGCCTTCTTGGCCGCCTGAACCGCGGACCGGGCCATTCCCTTTTTCAAAATGGTGACGATCAGCTTATGCGGACTCAGCCGATTGCTCATCTTTCTCTTTCTCCTTTCTGCCGTACAGGAGCCCCAGAACGAGCACGGTGAGAATCGGTGTGAGGGCCACCAGGGCGATCATCCCGAAACCGTCCATCAGCGGATCCCGTCCCTCCATCCCCGATGCGAACCCGATGGCGATGGACAGGATGAAGGTGACGGTCATCGGACCGGTGGCCGCCCCGCCGGCATCAAAGGCGATGGAGACAAAATCCTTCTTGGAGCGAAACGCGATGAGAAAGGCGATCACATACCCGGGGATGACCAGATACCACAGGGAGATATCCCACAGGATGCGCAACATGGCGAGCGCCACGGAAATCGCCACACCGATCGACAGGGTGTACAGCAACACCTTGGCCGGAATGTACCCCCCCGAGACCTTCTCCACTTCTTGGTTCAGGACCCGCACGGCCGGTTCGGCGAAAATGGCCAAAAAGCCGAGGATGAATCCGATGGGGATCACGATCCAGCGAGCCGTATTTTCCACCAGAATCTGCCCCATCGCCTCCCCGGCGGGCATGAACCCGACATGAACACCTTGCAGAAACAGGGCCAGTCCCAGGAAGGTCAAGACCATCCCGACAAAGATGTCCTTCAGTTTCTTCTTGGGGAGTTTCAAAAAGAAGAAATGGAAAAACAGGAAGAAAATCAACATCGGAAAGAGCGCCATGGCGACTTCCCAAAGGACTTCACCGAACCCTTCCCACACGTGAATGTTCATCCGTACAACACCCCCATCAGCATCACCGCCAGGATCGGACCGATGGAAGCGAGGGCCACCAGGCCGAAGCCGTCACCGGAGGAGCTTTTCCCCCGCAACACGGAAGCGACCCCGACGCCGAGGGCGACGATAAAGGGAACGGTGATCGGTCCGGTGGTCACCCCGCCGGAATCGAAGGAAATGGGCGCAAAATGGCCCGGGGTAAACAGGGCCAGCAGGAAGACCAGGAGATAACTGAGGAACAAGAGCAGCGTGATGGAAATATTGAAGATGATCCGCAGCATCGCCAGCGCTACGAACAGCCCCACGCCGATGGCAACGGAATAGATCAAAATGTTTTTCGGGACCGCTCCACCCGACACCTGATCCACCTGAAGGGCCAGCACCCGGACATCCGGCTCGGCGACGGTGACCACGAAACCGAAGATGAAACCGAAGAGCACCAACAGCCACAGCTTCTTGGTCTTCGGCAGGGTCGAACCGATCATCTCCCCCACCGGCAGGAGCCCCACCTCCACACCGATCAAGAAGAGGATGAGACCGGTGGTAACCATCACCGTGCCGATCAAAAACTGGACAAACACATCCATGGGAAGCCAGATGATCGTGAACTGCAACAAAATCACAACCAGGGTGATGGGCAGGACCGCAGACAGCACCTCCACAATCTTTTCCTTGACCTGTTCCATGGCGTTCTCCTTTCCTGTTATATTCCACCGCAGCGACTGAGAAAGGGGAACAAACAACCTGCTGCTCAAGGGGAAAAGGGGGTAGGTCTCAGGGGAGCTTTGCCCGAAAAAATACCTATTATATTGTATCACAAATATAGTATTCGCGCAGGGAAAGGGAATCATCCACAGCGGCGGAACAGAGTTCGGCATTCTTCCTGTACGACACCGGAGAGAGATGTGTTTGCAAGGAAGAAAACATCGAAAAAAAAATAGCCCCTCAAGGGGACAAGACCGTCACTTTCACTTGTTCCTGCAGGGA
Source organism: Planifilum fimeticola (assembly GCF_003001905.1). NCBI lineage: Bacteria > Bacillati > Bacillota > Bacilli > Caryophanales > Thermoactinomycetaceae > Planifilum > Planifilum fimeticola. Next base: position 131,740 of record NZ_PVNE01000006.1, on the reverse strand, counting down.
AGCCACCTGGTTTTCGTCCACCTGTCCCGCCTGGAGATGCAGGGCATTGGACGCAGCGGCCGCGGTGGCCAGAGCCAGGGTCGATTCGAGCCCATCGCCCCGATCGAGGCCGGCCGCCAATCCCGCGGCGAAAGCATCACCGGAGCCGACGGGGTTCACCGCCTCGATTGCCGGGGGAGTCACCCGATAAACGCGTCCCCCCGCAGAGGCGAGAGCACCCCCCTCCCCCAGAGTGACGCAGGCGAAGGGGATGCCCCTTCGGTTCCAATCGCGGAGGGCTTTAAGCCGCTCCGACTCGCTCATCTCTTCCTTTCCAAACAGGGAGGCCATCTCCGCCCCGTTGGGTTTCACCGCGAAGGGGCAAGCCTCCAAAGCCCGGTCCAGGGGGGCACCTCCGGCATCGACGACGGCTTTGGCCCCCCTGGATTGGACGATGAAGACCAATTCCCGGTAGGCCTCCGTCGGCAAACCGGGGGGGAGGCTGCCCGAAAAAACGACCACCCGACTCCCTTCGGCCAGCTCCGCCACCGTCTCCTTCAACGCCTCCCACTGATCCTTCGGCACCGCGGGCCCCGGCTCCAAAAATTCCGTCTGCGTCCGCCCGGCTTCGTCCAGGATGTTGAGGCAGGTGCGGGTTTCTCCCGGAATGCGCACCAGGCGATGGGGAATGACCATCCGTTCAAGCCCCCGGAGGAGGGCTTCACCCGTCCCTCCCCCGACGAAACCCGTCACCCGGACGTCGATGCCGAGTCGTTTCAACACCTTGGCCACGTTGATCCCCTTGCCTCCGGGAGAGGCCTCCACCTTTGTCACCCGGTGGATGCGTCCCGGTTGAAGGGAGGGCACCCGGTAGGTTTTGTCGATGGCCGGATTGAGACTGACGACGGTAATCACGGCACAACCCCGCTCACCAACTCGATTTTTCTTTTGGCCACCTGTTTCACCGCTTCCCTCGCCGGCAGCAACATCCGGCGGGGATCGATCTCCCCGGGATGATCCGCCAGATAAGTCCGCAAATGCTTAGCAAAGGCCTGCTTCAGCTCCGTGGAAAAGTTGACCTTGCTGACGCCGCGGGCGATGGCCCGGCGGAGCAGCTCTTCGGGAACGCCGGAGGCGCCGTGCATGACGAGGGGAATGCCGACGCGGCGGGAAATGGATTCCAGGCGGGAAAGATCCAGCCGGATTTCCCCCTTGTAGACCCCGTGGGCGGTGCCGAAGGCCGGCGCCAGGAAGTCGATGCCCGTTCTTCGCACGAATTCCTCCGCCGCCCCGGGATCGGTAAGGCCTTCCTCTCCGCTCACGTCCTCCTCCGCCCCGCCGATCGTCCCCAATTCCGCCTCCACCGGCACCCCGACGGCGTGGGCCGCCTCCGTCACTTTGGCCGCAAAGGCGGCATTCTCCGCAAAGGGCAACCGCGAGCCATCCACCATGACGGACGTGTATCCTGCCCGGAGGCAGCGGACCACCGTTTCGAAAGTGTCGCCGTGGTCCAGATGCAGGGCCACGGGCACCTTTGCCCCTTCGGCCGCCGCCCGGACCATGGCGACGATCGTCCCCAAGCCCGCATAACGGATGGTGGCGGGGGTGGTCTGCAGGATCACCGGCGCCCCCGACTCCTCCGCCGCCTCCACCACCGCCTTCATCATTTCCAGGTTGTGGGCGGCAAAGGCGGCGACGGCGTAACGGTTCCGATAGGCATCCGCGAGCAGGTGTTTCGTCGTGATCAGCGCCACCGGTTCATCCCTCTTCTTCCTCCAGCACCACCACCTGGTTCAGATGGCGGGGCCGGTCGGGGTTGAGCCCCAGGCTCAGGGCGCGGAAATAGCCGATGAAATGGAGGAACGGCAGGTACAGGAGGATGCGGGCTTGATCCGACAAGCCGGATCCGAGATCCCACGGGGTGTCGTCCCTCTCCTCTCCGACCTCCTCGTCGATCAGCACCACTTCGGCCTTCAGACTGCGAAGGTCTTCGATCAGCGAACGGCGATAGGGACGGAGGGACCGATCGCTCAGCAGGATGACGCGACAGCGTTCGTCGAGCACGGAAATCGGTCCGTGACGGAACTCCAAGGGGTTGAAGGCTTCCGCCTGCACCTGGGTCATCTCTTTCAGCTTCAGCATCCCCTCCAGGGCCAGGCCGAACAGGCTGCCCTGTCCGAGGTAAATGTAGTGGTCGAAGCGCTGATCTCCTCCGACGATCCGTCCCAACTCCTCCGCTTTGGCCATGCGCTCCTGCCCCAGCTCCGGCAGCCGCTTCAGCTCCTCAAGAAAGGCGGTATCGCCGGAAAGCCATCCCGCCATCAGCTGCAGGGTGAGCAGCATGTTGGAAAAGGAACCGGTCATGACTACGCTTTTTTCCTGAACGTGCGGCAGGACGACGGCTTCCCCCTCCCGGGCCAGCAGGCTGTCGGGATTGGTGGTGATGCCGAGGGTGCGGACCGAGGGCTGCTTTCGGGCCGTCTCCATGGCGCGCACCAGCTCGGTGGTGTCCCCCGAGCGGGACGAACCGATCACCAGCGTCCTGCGGCCTCTGGAAAAGACGGAGGCGGGCTTCAGCAAGATGTCCGAGGCGGGAACGGCTTTGGCCGAAACGCCGAGCTTCTCCTGGAACAGATAGGCGGCGGCGATGGAAAGATAGTAGGAGGAACCGCAACCGGTGAAGAGGAGCTCCTCCGGTCTGAATTCCTCAACCAGACGCAGCAGTTCATCCTTTCTGTCCGACACGATTTGTACGGTTTCTCTCCAGGTCTCGGGTTGCCGGGTGATTTCCCGGTAAGTGTAATTGTTTTCCATACGTTTCACCCGCTGTTTGGAATTCTCCTCCTACCCCAAATATACCATTGTTGGGTTGTTGGGTCAACTTGAATCACCGAAGGCATCAGAGCAGCTCCGTATAAAACCGGCAGCGGTCTCCCCGCACGATGGAGCGGCAAAATTCCACGGGACGCCCCTGGGAATCGTAGGCGATCCTGTCCAGCAAGAGGGCCGGATACCCTTCGGGGACCCGGAGGTATCTGCTCTCATAATCCCGAATCAGCACCGGTTCGAAGATCTCCTTGGCCCGGGTCACCAGAATGCCGTGTTTCTGCTCCAGATAGTCGTAGAGGGAGCGGTTCTCCAGATCGGCCTGTTCAATCCGGGAGACGCGATGTTGGGGAAGGTGGGAGGTTTCCAGCATGATGGGCTCTTCGCCGGCGCAGCGCAGGCGCTTCAGAACCCACACTTCCTGCGAACCGGTCAGCTTAAGATGCCGGGCGATGCTGGGTTTGGCAGTCCGCTTTTCCAGACCGAGGATCACATCCCTCGGCTCAAGCCCGTTGGCCTTGAGCACGTTGCTGAAACTGTAAAACCCCGTCAGGGAATGGGAAATTTTCGGCGAGGAGACGAAGGTCCCCCTCCCCTGTTCCCGGCGGAGCAGGCCTTCCTGCACCAATTCCTCGAGGGCCTTGATCACCGTGTTCCGGCTGACGTCATACTGCTTCCGGAGCTCGTTTTCCGATGGAATCCGGTCCCCCGGCTTCCATACGCCCGATTCGATGTTTTCTTTCAGGATCTCCTTCAATTGATGGTAGAGGGGAATCACGCTTCCGGGATTCAGGGATTTGCCCATGTAACCACCTCCCGCTGCTGATCCTAGTATAACACGTCACGCCGCGTCAGCCGAGCGGGCGCCCAATGTACAAAGCGGGGGCAGGAAAGGAGCCCGCTTCGGCGAATCCTTTGATTACACCGTGATTCCCCTTATTCACAAAAAAGGAGGCTGCCCGATGTACGAAACGATCCGCCTGGAACAAAAGGATGCCGTCGCGACGATTGTTTTCAACCGGCCCAAATCCCTCAACGCCTTCAACATGACCATGCACGAAGAGGTTTACGACGCCCTGAACCGGGTGGCCGAGGACGGGACCGTCCGCTGCATCGTGCTGAAGGGGAGCGGAAAGGGATTCAGCGCCGGCGCCGATCTGGGCGCCATCGATCCGTCGGAGGAGGAGCCGGATCTCGGGAAATTCCTGCGCAAAACCTACAACCGCCTGCTGATGCGGATGGTGGAGGTGGAGAAGCCGATCATCGCCTCCCTCCACGGCCCCGTCTACGGCGCCGGCCTGGGGGTGGCCCTCGCCTGCGATTTCCGGATCGCCGCCGCCGGCTCCACCTACTGCATGGCGTTTATCAAGATCGGCCTGGTTCCGGATGCGGGAACCTCCTTCTTCCTGCCCCGGCTCATGGGACTGGGACGGGCCATGGAGATGGCCATGCTGGGAGAGACCCTCTCCGCGGAGGAGGCTTTCCGGGCCGGATTGGTCAACCGCGTGGTGCCGGACGAGGCCCTGGAAGAGGAAACGATGAAACTGGCCGAGCGCCTGGCCCAGGCCCCGACCAAAGCGCTGGCGATCACCAAGCGATTGATGGCGAGCAGCTTTGAAAGCGACCTGGCCACCGCCCTCGAAGCGGAAGCCCGGGGGCAATCGGAGGCGGGCAAAACCCGGGATTTCCTGGAGGGGGTCTCGGCTTTCTTCCAGAAGCGCCCGCCCCGTTTCACCGGGAAGTGAAGGATGAAAGATAGGCCGTCGAAGCTGATCAGCCCGTGGGACTCGATTCCCACGGGCTTTTCCTATACCACCCGGAAAACCGGGGTTTCAGGGACGAAATGGACGGCAAGGCACGGAAAGGACCTGCCCAGGACCTCGGCCAGATATTTCATCCCCGGCTCTTCGCTTTCCGCATGGCCCAAGGCGATGTACGCCCGCCCTTTTCCCTGAAAGGCGGCATCCTTCACGTACTGCGGCGCCTCCCATTCGGGCCCCTCGCCCGCGATCACCGCATCGACGCCTTCTCCCTCATAGAGCGGGATCGCCGTCCGGCCGCCCCCTCGATAGCCGACCAAGATTCCGACGCGGCTGCACTCCGCGGAAAGATCCCCGGCCACGCGCAAATAGGGCAGATCCAACCGTTCCTTGACGCGCTGAACCAGCCGATTCAGCGTCGTCTTTGGAAGATGCAGAATGCCGGCCTCAGGCGATTCCTTCACCAGATACGACTCCCACCCCAGCGCCCGGATGAGTCCCCTGGTGATGAGGTCGGGCCGGCAGCGATGAACGAAATCGTGACAGCGATAGACGGCGAGGCCGGCCTCCTCGATCAGCCTTTCTTTGTCCCGGCGGACGGAGTCGGCCTCCGGCACGGTTTGCTCGTGCCGGTGGCTGTAAAAGATCCCCTCGTGACTGATCACCAGATTGGCATTCAGCGCGATGGACCGCCTGAGCACCCGATGGGTGGCCGAAAAGGCGGTGACGATCCCGCTGACGGGCGCATCCGGATCTCCGAACAGGAGGCCGTCCACCCCATCTACGGTATCTGGACCGGAGTCCTTCAGCCGATCGATCACCTCTTGAATCGTGACGCCCATGCTCTCCCCCTTCCAAAAAGCTTAAGGTCGCCGGAAGGGTTCGGTTCCTCAACCCTTCAGACCGTGGGTGGCGATCCCTTCCACCAGATAGCGCTGGAAGAACAGGAAGACGATAAACACCGGAACGATCGACAGGATCGACATGGCGAACAGATCCCCCCACTGGGTGTTGCCCGTGTTGTCGATGAACATGCTGAGGCCGAGGGACACCGTGTAAAGCTCCGGATCCGACAAATAGATGAGCTGGCCGAAAAAGTCATTCCATGTCCAGTAGAAGGAGAAAATGGACATGGTGATGATCGCGGGTCGGGCGAGGGGAAAGATGATCAAACGGAACAGTTGAAACTTGCTGCACCCGTCCATGTAAGCCGCCTCGTCCAGCTCCCTGGGAATTCCACGGACAAACTGGACCATCAGGTAGATAAAGAAGGGCACGGTCCCGAGAAAGCTGGGCAGCGTCAGCGGGAGATAGGTGTTGACCCATCCGATCTTATGAAACATGATGTACTGCGGAATCATGACGACCTGCGCCGGCAGCATCATGGTCGAAAGCATGAACCCGATCAGGAACCGCCGCGGCGTAAACCGGAGGCGGGCGAAGGCGAAGCCCGTCAACGAGGAACTGAAGATCGTCCCGACGACGACCACCGCCGAAATGATCAGCGAATTCCACATCAGCTGACCGAAGTTCATGCCCAACTTGCCGTTAAAGCCAGCGAGATAATGGTCCAGGGTCCACGTCTCCGGCCACAAATCGGAGGTGGAGAAAATTTGATCGTCCGGTTTGAAGGAGGAAAAAAACATCCACAGGATGGGATAGACCATCACAAAGGTCACCAGCAAGAGAACCGCGTGGCGCAGGACCGTCTTCATGGGCGATCGGCGATTCACCCTTTGTCCACCACCTTTTAAACGTCATAATTGACCCAGAGTCTCGAACTCAGAAAGATGGCGGCCGAGCAAAGACCGATGATGATGAGCAAGATGATCGACAAGGCGGCGGCGTATCCCATGTTGTAGTAAGTGAAGGCCTGCTGGTACAAGTAGTACACATACATCAACGTGGACTTCATCGGTCCGCCCCCTGTGATGATATACACCTGCGTGAAGATCATGAACGAAGAGATCGTGCCCATCAACAGGTTGAAGAACGTGATCGGGGACAACATCGGCAACGTGATTTTGAAAAACCGCTGCATCGCCGACGCGCCGTCGATGATCGCCGCTTCGTACAGGTATCCGGGAATTTGTTTCAGGCCGGCCAGGAAAATGACCATTTCCGAACCGAATTGCCAGACGCTGAGCAAAATTAAAACCACGATGGCCGTCGACGGATTGCCCACCCAATTGGGCCCCTCGATCCCGAACAGGCCGAGAAAGGAATTGATCGGTCCGTCTTCGGCGAACAGATTTCTCCAGCCGATGGCGGCGCCCACGCTGGTTCCGATCAGGGAGGGCAGGTAGATAAAAGCGCGATACCAGCCGATGCCCCGCACTTCCTTGTACAATAAGAGGGCGATGAGCAGGGAAACGACCAAGCGGGCGGGAACGGAGAAAACCACGTAGGTGAAGGTGGCGCGGATGGAAGCCCAGAAGTTGGGGTCGCGAAAGATCTGCCGGAAGTTTTCCAATCCGACCCATTCGGGCGAACTTATGAGATCGTAATCGGTAAAGGCGAGATAAAAGGTAAAAAGCATGGCTCCCAGGGTGAGGAACATCATCCCGGTCAGCCAGGGGATGAGGAAGGTGTAAGCCGCCAAATTCCTTTGAAGCGGGGTCTCCATCCGGGATTTGCGATGAAACCTGACTCTTCGCATCACCGTCTGAATTTCAGCCACGTGAAAAAGACCTCCTTTGACACGATGCCGCGGCGGGCGGCATCGTGTCAAAAATTGCGGCGATCATCCCTGGGACAAGGCTTTGTTTCCCTGTTTGATAAACTCCTCCGCCGCTTGGCTCGGCGTAATTTCTTTGAATGTCACCTGCTGGGAGAGGTTCTTCAGGATGTCCGCGATCTCGCTCGATCCCGGAGGCGCCAGCTTTTCGGGGGATGCCACGGCTTTCACCTTTTCCATGAAGTCGGTCTGCTTTTTGACCGTCTCGTCCTCTGCGGATTCGGCGACGATTTTCATGTTTTCGTTGTTGGCGGGAATCCCGCGGTCGGTCTTGAAGATCTTGGCCACTTCCGGATCGTTCTCCAGGAAATTGATCAGCTTTGCCGCCGCTTCGGGATGTTTGGTCTTGGAAGACATGGACCAGAACATGGCTCCGTGAAGCGGGTACGGCTTGTTGTCATTCCCCCACTCCGGCAGCAGCCCCCGGCCGATGGGTTTTCCCAGACTCTGTTCGTAGTTGGGGTCCGTTCCGAGGAACAGCCAGTTGATGGCCGTTTTTTCTTTGATGAAGGGGCTGGCGGAAGGATCATTGTGGCTGTAGGAAGCGTTTTCCTCGGCCGTCGGTACGCCGCCCTTCTCCTGCAGGTCCAGCCAGTATTGGAACCACTCTGTAAGCGTTTTCTTGGACAGCCCGATTTTGTTTCCGTCGTACAGCTCCTCACCCTTCGTTCTCGCAAAATAACTCAGCAGGCCCGTCTGTTCCATCTCGTTGGCCATGCCGTACACGCCCGTCTTTTCATGAATCCTGATGCACAACTCCGCCAGTTCTTCCCAGGTGTAGTTGTCCTCCGGGAAAGACACCCCGGCCTTCTTGAAAATCTCGGGGTTGTAGATGAACATCTGGGAATTGATGGAGGTCGTCAAACCGTACAATTTCCCATCCACTTTGCCGAGTTCAAGGGTCTCCTTTGACAGGCCGGACGTATCCACGTCCGTTGTCGACAAATCCATGAGTTGTCCCTTCTCCACATACGTCCTCAATTGCGAACCGTCCATCTGCATCACGTCGGGGGCTCCGCCGCCCGCGGTCTGGGTGGCCAGCTTCTGCCAGTAGCTGTCCCAGGAGCTGTATTCCATGACCACATCGATGTCGGGATGCTTCTCCTCAAAAAGCTTGATGGCCTCCTGCGTCATCTTGGTTCTCGTCGGATTGGTCCACCAGGAGAACCGAATCGTCACTTTATCGCCTTCGCGGTCGGCCGTGCTGCCGCCGCCGCACCCCGTCAACAACAGCAACACCGACAAAAAAACCGCAGCGACCGAAGTGAAAGGCCCTTTGAAGCGTTTCATCATGCTCCTCCCCAGAAAAGGTTTTTGCGCAAATGTGCCCCTCAAACTTCCCTTTTCCAAGATGGTTGATCCGTTGCACGAACGAAGTCTCCTTACTTCAAGCTCCCGCCTCCCGCGATAACCTGTCACCCCCCTTTCTCATTTTTCGCGAAAACGAAAGTATTCCGGGTATTGCGCCGTCAACAGGTCGATCTCCATCACGGCCAAGCGCAGATGTTTGATCATCGCCTCCTCGGCCTGATCCTTCCTTTTATCGTTGATCAGTCGGAATATTTCCTGGTGCTGGGCGACAATCACGTCCCATTCCAGAGAGGAGAGCAGCCGCAAGTGCCTCATGCGGTTAAAATGCGTGTTCATCTGTTGCAGCATGTTCCAGGTTCGGATCTTGCCGCACCCGAAGAACAGGAGCTTGTGGAACTCATCGTCCAGCCGGTAGAGGCGCGTATAATCCTGTTTTTCGTTGCAGATCTCCTGCATTTTCAGATTGGTTTCCAACTGGAACAGATGTTCATCCGAAAAGCTGTCGCATGCGACCCGGACGATGGCCCGCTCGATGTTTTCCCTTACAAATCGGCCCTCCTCCACGAGATCGAGGTCGATGAGGGAGACAAAGGTCCCCTTTTGGGGATAGATCTCCAGCAGATCCTCCTGGGACAATTTCAAAAAGGATTCCCGGACGGGCGTCCGGCTCACCTTCAGTTGTTCGGAGATCTCGGCCTCGGAAATTTTGATTCCCGGCTTCAACTCCAGCCGGAGGATCTTGTCCCTCAACGTTTGATAGATGAATTCCCGCGTGGAACCCTTTTTCAAGTTTTCCTTCTGCAGTTTCGCCACTGAATCACCGTCCAACGTCTCCATCTCGCAAGGCAAACCGACTGGCATGGTAATCATGCTAGTATATTTGTCTGGCCAAATTTTAACATCCCTTTTTTCGGGAGTCAACATTCTCTTTTGAAAATATGAAATTATCTTTCATAACTTGCGACGGGAAGATCCTCGCCGCGGCATGGAAATGACATCGAGGGTACGGGGCGCCTCCAATAAGAGTTAACCCGCGGAGAATGGGTCCCTAAATTAGGAAGGCGCACGGCGTTGTCCCCAGGTTGAACGATATTTGATCATGGAATAGATCATCGTCATGGCCAAGACAAGCGCACCGCCGTCAGTGATCGCACTGGGCAAGATTCCCCACACACCGTACACATCCAGGGCAAGGCGCCACATGGATGCCGGGATCCAAGCTGGCCCCAATCCCTGCGTCATATTGACAAACAAGAGGATCCACCACAAGGCTCCGGATCGGCTTTTGATCGAAAGAACGCCCAATGCATTCCCGACGATATACAGGCAACCTACGATCCGAAACCCTTTTGTAAAGCTGACGGCTTCCGCAGCCGGATTTGAAACGCCCGCCATCTTCATCATCGTTTCGATAAAGGACGGATCGATGATTACGAAGTTGTGCAAAGCAGTCCCAAGGGCAAAGATCAAAGAGCATGATGCGACGGCCCTTTGAAGCCGTCGCGTAGCGGGAGTCGGAAGGAATTTTTGTTTTTTGTCCGTCATGTCGGCTTCCCCTCCATCCTTTCAGCCGATGAAGCACATCACGAATCGTAACACGATCCCGGTGGAAATCCATCCTCCCCGAGGCCCCATCTTCGTCGGACCGGGGTCCGAAAGATCATGAAGGAATCGGTTCAGCTTGTGAAGGAGGGACCCTGCCGCGTCACGGGATGCCCAGGAAAAATCCTTCCGACCTTCCTTCCGGTGCGGGAACAATCCATCGGCTCCCCCATTCGACAAATAAAAAACGCGGTTCCCAGCGGAAACCGCGTTTTTGTTCGTGGTGCTGACGGAGGGATTCGAACCCCCGACCCCTTCATTACGAGTGAAGTGCTCTGCCAGCTGAGCTACGTCAGCATAACCGAATGAAAATGTTTTGGTGGAGGCGAGCGGAGTCGAACCGCTGTCCGGAGACCTCGCCACGCCGGTTTCTCCGAGCGCAGTCACTGTACTAAATCTCGCCGCACGGACTGCCCAGTGACAGGCGTTCCATCCGGCCAGCCGCCTTGGTTTCGCCTTCCGACCGGCGGCGACTTCGGTCGGCTAGCCCGCTAGGTTTGAGACCCGACGACACCGCACGGGCGACGGTAAAGCGGATCCTGGCTGGAATTAAGCAGCCAGAGCGTAGTTTTCTTGTTTGCCAGTTACATTTGGCAACCTGCGTTTTTGACGAAGGCCGCAGCCCCTCGGCTCGCTGCCGACGCTCGATCGATCCCCGTCGAATCCCATGAACGCCCCCAGGATTCCGGAATCGATGGACATTGGATATTATATCACCGCAAACGGAGAATGTAAAGGGGAATGTGGCAAGCAAATTTGTCCAAGGCAGAGCGGGCGCTAACGAAACTGGCGATCCTTCAGCCGACGCTCGATCTCCCGCTGGGCGTCCCTCTTGGCGATGTCCGCCCGCTTGTCGTACTGCTTTTTCCCCTTGGCCAGGGCGAGCTGAACCTTGGCGAAGCCGTTGCGGAGGTGGACATCCAGCGGGACCAGGGTGTAACCCTTCTGCCGGGTCAGACCGATCAGCTTGCGGATCTCCTCCTTGTGGAGGAGCAGCTTTCGCGTCCGCGTCGGATCGGGGTTGAAGCGGTTCCCCTGTTCATAGGGGCTGATGTGCATGTTCAGGAGAAACACTTCCCCGTTGTCGATCCGGGCAAAGCTGTCCCGCAGGTTGACCCGTCCCTGCCGGATCGACTTGATCTCCGTCCCGGTGAGCACGATGCCGGCTTCATAGGTATCCTCAATGTGATAATCATGAAGCGCCTTTTTGTTTCGGGCGATCACCTTCATCCCGTTCCTGGCCACCGTGCTCACCCCTCCCCCGAAAAGTCGCATCACTTACTATAGCAACGGCGTGGATGTTTGTCAACAAGACGGGGCATGCCCTCGCCCGAAAGCGGCCTCATTTTTGCTTCTTCCGCTTGCCCTTTTTCCGCTTTCGCTTTCCATCCTCCCGCTCCCGCAGGCGGCCGCGCTTTCCTTTCCTTCGGCCCCGCCTGTCCGTTTTCGCCGGTTCGTCCTCTTTTTCTTCCTTGGAGACCAGTTCGAAATCCACCTTGTGCTCGTCGATGTTGACACCGGTCACCCGCACCTTCACCCGGTCTCCGATTCGGTACACCTTTCCGGTCCGCTCCCCGTAAAGGCTGTAGGTCTCCTCGTCGTAATGGTAATAGTCGTCGTTCATGTAGCTGACATGAACCATGCCTTCGACGGTGTTTTCCAGCTCCACGAAAATCCCGAAGGAGGTGACGCTGCTGATCAGCCCTTCGAACTCTTCGCCGATCCGGTCCATCATGAATTCGGCCTTCTTCAGATCATCCGTCTCCCGTTCCGCCTCGATGGCGATCCGCTCCCGCTTGGACGCCTGATCGGCCGTTTCCGGCAGCTGCGCGTTCAGCTGATCGATTCGCTGCAGGGAGAAGAATTCCTCCGTCAGCACCTCGCGGATGATGCGGTGAATCATCAGGTCGGGATACCGGCGGATCGGCGAGGTGAAATGGGTGTAATACCGGGCGGCCAGCCCGAAGTGGCCCAGACACTCGGCCGCGTAGCGGGCCTGCTTCATCGAACGGAGCATCACCGTGCTGATCAAGGTCTCCTCCGGCTTGCCCTCGATTTCCTCCAGGAGCTGCTGCAGGGCGCGGGGGCGGATCTTGTCCGCCTGCCCCCGAACCGAATAGCCGAAGTGCGTGATAAATTCGAAGAAGGACTGCAGCTTCTCCGTGTCCGGCTTTTCGTGGATCCGGTAGAGGAAGGGGATCTCCGCACGGGCGAAATGGGCGGCGACCGTCTCGTTGGCCGCCAACATGAACTCTTCGATCAACGACTCGGCGATGGTTCGCGGCCGGCGGACGATTTCCACCGGTTTGCCCCGGTCGTCCACCTTGATTTTCGCCTCGCTGAAGTTGAAATCGATGGCTCCCCGCTTCATCCGCCGCTGACGCAGAATCCTGGCGAGCCGGGCCATCAGCCGGAAATCGTCGACGAGGGGCTCGTAGCGCTCGATCAGTTCGGGCTCCTCATCCACCAAAATGCGCTTCACGGCGTCGTAGGTCATCCGCTCCCGGGTGCGGATCACGCTGGGATAAATATTGTAATCCACCACGTCCCCCTGTTCGTTCAGTTCCATATCGCAGGTGATCGTGAGCCGGTCCACCCGCGGATTGAGACTGCAGATGCCGTTGGACAGGCGCGGGGGAAGCATCGGAATGACCCGGTCCACCAGATAGACGCTGCAACCGCGCCGGTAGGCTTCCCGGTCCAGGGCGCTTCCTTCCTTCACGTAGTAGCTCACATCGGCGATGTGCACCCCGAGCCGGAAATGGCCGTTAGGCAGCCGTTCCACGGAAACGGCATCGTCCAGATCCTTCGCATCCTCTCCGTCGATGGTGACCAGCGTCCGGTCCCGCAGATCGCGGCGTCCCTCGAGCTCCTTCGGATCGATGGTTTCGGGAATCTGTTCCGCCTCCCGTAGCACGTCCTCGGGAAATTCCTCCGGCAGCTGATATTTGCGGATGATGGACAGGATGTCCACCCCCGGGTCATCCTTGTGCCCCAGGATCTCCGTCACCACCCCTTCGGCGCTGTGCCGCGCGTCGGGATAGTGGTGAAGCTGGACCACCACCTTTTGCCCTTCCTTCGCGCCGTTTCGTCCCTCCGGCGGGATGAAGATGTCCGCGGGAAGCCTTCGGTCATCGGGAATGACGAAGCCGAAATGGCGGGAAGGGGACGTGAAGGTTCCCACCACAAAGGTGCGCCCCCGTTTGAGAATGCGCACAACCTCCCCTTCCGGCCGGAGGCCGTCCCGCTTCCCCCCCTGCAGGCGGGCGAGGACGAGATCTCCGTCCATCGCTCCGTTCAAATCGTTGGGGTGAACAAAGACATCCGGCTTTCCGGGGGTATCGGGAACGACAAAGCCGAACCCTTTGGGATGTCCCTGCAGAGTGCCTCGCACCAGGTTGAGCCGTTCGGGCACCCCGTACCGCTTCGACCGGGTGCGCACGATTTTCCCTTCGGCTTCCATTCCTGCGAGCAACCGCTGAAATTGCTCCCGGTCCTCATCTTCCTCGACCCCGAAGGTTTCCAACAGCTCCTGAAGGGTCATCGGTTTGTATGCCTGTTTTTGCATAAACCGAAGAATATCCTGTTCTTGGGTCACCCTACTTCTCCTCTCTGATTTCCTCTCGCGTCACGCGCTGAATAAAATTTTCCACATCGGCGAACAGCCGCTCCCGTTCCCGGTCCAGAGTGATGATGTGGGAAGAGTTGGCGTAGGATTTGAACTCCTTCTCCTCCGAACCGAGACGCTTCAGAATGTACCGGCCGCTGGAGGGTTCGACGGTTTCGTCCCGTTCCGATTGAATCACCAGCGCCGGCACGGTGATCTCCGGCAAGCGACGGCGCACCTGTCGGATCAGCCGCAGAAGGTGGCCGACGGAGACGAGGGGCAACCGGTCGTAGGGCACCAGGTGCTCCTCGATATGGGCTTCCTTGACTTCCCGCCGCGGCAGATACGGCCTGAAAAAGCGCACCAGGGGAGCAAAAACGGCCCGTCGGTCCTTCAACCAAATGGGGGCGCACATGGAGATCACCCCGTCGAGGGGACGATGCCTGGCGAGATCCAGCACCAACAGCCCTCCCATCGACAGTCCCGCGGCGAACACACGTCGGACGCCCGCGTCCCGGCACAACCGGTCATAAGCCTGAAGCACGCTTTCCCGCCAGTCCATCCAAGTGGTCCCTGCCAACTCCTCCGGGCTGGTCCCGTGTCCCTTGAGCAGGGGCGCATGGACGGAAATCCCCCTTTTCCTGAAATAGTCCCCCATCGGCCTCAATTCCGCCGGGGAACCGGTAAACCCGTGCACCAGCAGCAATCCGATCTCTCCGCCCGGATAAAAAAAAGGTTCCGGTGAACGACGAACGATTTTCATGAACCGCCTCCCGTTTTTTGCGTTATTATTTTCTCCAAGCTTTGCGATGATCTATCCGTGAAGGAGCAAGCGGACCGCCCTGAAGGAAACATGTGTCCCGCTTCCTTCTTTCCCGCGTCCCGACGGACTGGACAATTTTACCATAACACAGACCGCCGTCGAAAAGAAAGGGTTAAGGGTCCATCGGTATCGATACGGAAAAAGGGAAGGGGGATGCCGCAAACGATCCCGCCCCGGTCGAACGGCACGGCATGCCCCCTCCCCTCTCGCGCGCAGGAAGCGGCCGGAGAATATCTCCGGCCGTCCGTTTATGCGTCCCGAAAGAAAAAACAGCAAGGCGGAACCTCGCTGCTTCAATCCCTCTTCACTTGACGAAGTAGCCGACCAACAGCGTCAGCAGGATAAACAGGGTGGCCAACACCACCGTGATCCGGTGAAGCAGGGCATCGATCCCCCGCGCCTTGGCTTTCCCCATCAGGTGCTCGGCGCCGCCGGCGATGGCTCCGGACAGTCCGGCGCTTTTGCCCGATTGCAACAAAACGACGACGATCAAACCAATGCTGACGATCGCCAGCAGAATTTTGGCCGCCAGTTCCAAGGTATATCCACCTCCGCCCACACTTCCACTGCAGTAAATGTAGCACAAGCCCGGGGGCTTTGCAACCGCGAAAAGGGATCAACGGAAAAAAAGGGATGCATCCCGCGGGCCCGAAGCCCTTTCCGGGGTGCATCCCTGGGCGTGAGACACGTCAACCCTTCAGATTGTAAAAGGCCGCTTGTCCCGGATACCGGGCGCTGGCGTTCAGCTCTTCCTCGATCCGGAGGAGCTGATTGTACTTGGCGACCCGATCGGTCCGGGAAGGGGCGCCGGTCTTGATCTGTCCCGCGCCGGTTGCCACCGCGATGTCGGCGATGGTCGTATCCTCCGTCTCTCCGGAGCGGTGGGAAATGACCGCCGTGTACCCCGCCCGTTTGGCCATCTCCACCGCGTCGAAGGTCTCGGTCAAGGTTCCGATCTGGTTCACCTTGATCAGGATGGAATTGCCCACGCCGGCTTCGATTCCCCGGGACAGCCGCTCGGTGTTGGTGACGAACAGATCGTCCCCCACCAGCTGAACCTTTCCGCCCAGGGCTTCCGTCAGCTTTTTCCATCCCTCCCAATCGTCTTCGGCCAATCCGTCTTCGATGGAGACGATCGGGTACTTCTCCACCAGCTCCCGGTAATAGGCGATCATCTCATCGGCCGACTTGGTCACACCCTCGCCCGCCAAATGATAGGCGCCGTCCCGGTACAATTCGGTGGAGGCCACATCGAGGGCCAGCCGGACATCCTCGCCGGGTCGGTAACCGGCGCGCTCGATGGCGGCCATGATCGTCTGAAGGGCTTCCTCATTGGAAGAAAGGTTGGGAGCGAAGCCCCCTTCGTCACCCACCGAGGTGGCCAGCCCCTTCTCCTTCAGGACGGATTTCAGGCTGTGGAACACTTCCACGCCCATCCGCAGCCCTTCGGCGAAGGACTTCGCCCCCACGGGCATGATCATGAACTCCTGAATGTCCACATTGTTGTCGGCGTGCTTGCCGCCGTTCAGGATGTTCATCATGGGCACGGGCAGCACCTTGGCGTTGAAGCCGCCCAGGTAGGCGTACAAAGGCATGCCGAGGGCCTCGGCGGCGGCGCGGGCGACGGCCATGGAAACCCCCAGGATGGCGTTGGCACCCAGTTTTCCCTTGTTGGGAGTGCCGTCCAGGTCGATCAGCAGCCGATCGATCGCCACCTGCTCCAGGGCGTCCATTCCCTCCAGCTTGGGCGCGATTACGTCGTTGACGTTTTGAACCGCCTTCAGCACCCCTTTTCCCAGGTAGCGCTCCTTGTCTCCGTCCCGCAGTTCCACCGCCTCATGGGCCCCCGTCGAGGCGCCGGACGGGACGATCGCCCGGCCCCGGGCTCCCGATTCCAGATACACTTCCACCTCCACGGTGGGGTTTCCGCGGGAGTCCAGCACTTCCCGGGCGAGCACGTGGGTAATCGTCGTCATGGATTTGGATCCTCCCTCCGTAAGGTTCTCCGCGTCAAAGCGCGGAGGGGCGTGTTATCCTGTCGCGAAAGCTCCGTCCAAACTCCGGGTCAGAGGACGATGGAACGCCCCGTCATCTCCTTCGGCCGGGGCAAGCCCAGCAGGCGCAGGATCGTCGGAGCGATATCCGCCAAAATTCCTCCCTCCCGCAGTTTCACCCCTTCGTCCGTGACGATGAAGGGCACCGGGAAGGTGGTGTGGGCCGTGTGCGGACGGTTCTCCGCATCCAGAACCATGTCGGCGTTTCCGTGGTCGGCGGTGATGACGGCGACGCCCCCTTTGGCGAGAACCGCTTCCACCACCCGACCCAGGCATTCGTCGACGGCTTCCACCGCCCGGACCGTCGGTTCCAGCTTGCCGGAGTGGCCCACCATGTCCGGATTGGCGAAATTGAGGATGATCACGTCGTGCTTCTCCGCCGCGATCTCCTTCAGGAGCGCTTCGGTCACCTCATAGGCGCTCATCTCCGGTTTCAGGTCATAGGTGGCCACCTTGGGGGAGTCGATCAGAATCCGGTCCTCCCCCGGAAATGGATCTTCCCGGCCTCCGCTGAAGAAAAAGGTGACATGGGGGTATTTCTCCGTCTCGGCGATGCGCAGCTGACGGAGACCGTGTTGGGACAGGACCTCGCCGAGGGTGTTGTCCAGATCCGTCGGCCGGTAGGCCACATACCCCTGCACCGTCTCGCTGAAGTGGGTGAGACAGACATAATACAGGTTTTTCGGCCGTTGGGGTCCCCGGTCAAAGCCGCGGAAATCCTCGTTGGTGAAGGCGAGGGAAATCTGGATCGCCCGGTCGGGGCGGAAGTTGTAAAAGATCACGGCGTCGTCGTCTTCGATCAGACCCACCGGTTGATCCTTTTCATCGACGATCACCGTGGGCATCACAAACTCGTCGTAGACGCTCTTTTCATAGGATTCCTTGACCGCCTGGACGGGATCCCGGTATTTGGGTCCTTCTCCGTAGACCATCGCCCGGTAGGCCTTTTCCGTCCGGTCCCAGCGGCGATCCCGATCCATGGCGTAATACCGCCCCTGAATCGTGGCGAGCCGCCCGGTCCCCAACTCCTCCATCTTGGAGAGCAGCTGCCGGATGTATCGGATGCCGCTGTCGGGCGCCACATCCCTCCCGTCCAAAAAGGCGTGGACCAGCACATCGGGGACCTGCTGCCGGGCCGCCAGCTCCAGGAGGGCGAACAGGTGGTCGATATGGCTGTGAACCCCTCCGTCCGACAGCAATCCGTAAAGGTGCAGCTTGCTCCCGTGTTCCTTCACGTGGCGGATGGCTCCGAGGAAGGTTTCGTTTTCAAAAAAGCTCCCCTCCCGGATCGCCTTCGTCACCCGGGTCAGATCCTGGTAGACGATCCGGCCGGCACCGATGTTGAGGTGACCCACTTCGGAGTTGCCCATCTGTCCCTCCGGCAGGCCGACGGCCTCGCCGCTGGCCTGAAGAAGGGTGTGGGGATAGCGGGACCAATAGCGGTCAAAGTTGGGCTTTTTCGCCTGGGCGACGGCGTTCCCATGGGTTTCCTCCCGAAGGGCAAAGCCGTCCAGAATGATCAGAGCCACCGGTTTTTTGCGCTCGTTCATCCTTTCTCCCTCCCGGAAGCCGCGGCGGCGACCAGTTGCCGGAACGACTCCGGATCCAGGCTGGCTCCCCCCACCAGGGCTCCGTCGATGTCGGCTTCGGCCAGGAACGACCCGATGTTGTCCGGCTTCACGCTTCCGCCGTACAGGATGCGCACTTCAGCTGCCACCTGCTGATCGTAGAGATCGGCGATCGTCCGGCGGACGAATCCGATCACCTCGCCGGCATCCTCCGCCGTGGACGCCCGGCCGGTCCCGATGGCCCAGACCGGCTCGTAGGCGACGATCAGCCGCTTCACTTCCTCCGATCCGAACCCGTCCAGGGCCCGCAGGATCTGCTCCCGCACCACATGCTTCGTTTTTCCGCTTTCCCGCTCCTCGAGCGACTCGCCGACGCAGAGGATGGGTACCAGACCGTGTTTCAGGGCGGTCTTCCCTTTCCGGTTGACCGACTCGTCCGTCTCGGCAAAATAGGCCCGCCGCTCGGAATGGCCGATAATCGTGTAGCGAACGCCGATATCGGTCAGCATCCGGGCGCTCACCTCGCCGGTGTACGCCCCCTCTTCGGCCCAGTGCAGGTTTTGCGCCCCGATTCCGATGCCGGTTTCCTCCGCCGCCTCGACCAGCGCGGGAAGGGCGGGATAAGGCGCGCAGATCACCGTTTCCACATTCCCGGGCAACGATCCCGAGCGAAGGGTGCTGAGAAAGGACAGCGCTTCTTTGACGGTCTTATGCATCTTCCAGTTTCCTGCGATGACGGGAATGCGCATGGCTGTCCCCCTTTCTGTGATTAGTCCCGGTCGTCCAGCGCGGCCACACCCGGGAGCTCTTTCCCCTCCATCAATTCCAGGGAAGCCCCGCCGCCGGTGGAGATGTGGTCGATTCGATCCGCCAGACCCGACTTTTCGATGGCCGCCGCGGAATCGCCGCCTCCAACGATGGACCGGGCTTTTGAATCCGCCAGGGCCCGGGCGACCGCATTCGTCCCCTCGTCGAAGGGTTCCTGTTCGAAGACGCCCATCGGCCCGTTCCACACGACCAGTCTGGACTGGCGGATCACTTCGGCAAACCGCTCGCGCGTCCTCGGCCCTATATCCAGCGCCATCCGGTCGGGGGGAATCGCCTCCACCGCCACCGCGCCGATGTCTTCGGGCTGCTCCAGCCGGTCCGCAACCACCACGTCGATCGGCAACAGCAGGTGCACTCCCTTTTCCCCGGCCAGCTCGATCAGCCGGCGGGCCAGATCCACTTTGTCCTGCTCCAGGAGGGATTTGCCCACCTCATGCCCTTGCGCTTTGATGAAGGTGTTGGACAAGCCCCCTCCGATCAGCAGATTGTCCACCTTGTTCAGCAGGTTTTCGATGACGCCGATCTTGTCCTTCACCTTGGCCCCGCCGATCACCGCCGTGAAGGGTCTCTCCGGCGACTCCAGGGCCTCGCCCAACACTTCGAGCTCCTTCTGCAGCAAAAAACCGGCCACCGCAGGCAGGTGACGGGCGATCCCCTCCGTGGAGGCATGGGCCCGGTGAGCCGCCCCGAAGGCATCGTTGACGTACAGATCGGCCAGCTCGGCAAAAGCCTTGGCCAGTTCCGGATCGTTTTTCTCCTCACCGGGGTGGAAGCGGACGTTTTCCAGGAGGAGGATCTGCCCCTCCGCCAATCGGGACACCCGTTCCGCCACCGAGGGGCCGATCACGTCGTCCGCCTTTTCCACCGGTTTTTCCAGCAGTTCCGACAGCCGCTCGGCCACGGGGGTGAGCCGCAGCTCCTCCTTGACCTGCCCCTTCGGACGGCCCAGATGGCTGGCGAGGATCACTTTGGCTCCCCTCTCCGCCAGGTGACGGATCGTGGGGAGCGCGGCGCGGATCCTCGTGTCGTCGGCCACTTTTCCTCCCTCCAGAGGGACGTTGAAGTCCACCCGGCAAAACACGCGTTGACCCCGGACGTCCACATCGCTGATCGTTTTCTTTTTCACGAAGTCCATCTCCCTCCGCACATGAGAAGGAGGAGAAGGCCTCTCCTCCGTTCCTCTCATATTCTAGGCTTTCAGACCCCGCTTGACAATATAAGCGGCCAAGTCGACCACGCGGTTGGAGTATCCCCATTCGTTGTCGTACCAGGCGACCACCTTCACCATGTTTCCTTCCATCACCATCGTGGAGAGCGCGTCGACGATGGAGGACCGGGAATCGCCGTTGAAGTCCTTGGACACCAGCGGCTCCTCAGTGTAGCCGAGAATCCCCTTCAGATCCCCTTCCGCCGCAAGGCGCAACGCTTCGTTGACCTCCTCCGCCGTCACTTCCCGATCCAGTTCGGCCACCAGATCGACGACGGACACGTTGGGGGTGGGAACGCGCATGGCAAAACCGTTCAGTTTCCCTTTCAGCTCCGGCAGCACCTTGGCAACGGCCGCCGCGGCCCCCGTCGTCGTCGGGATGATCGACATCCCGGCCGCCCTGGCGCGGCGCAAATCCTTGTGGGGAAGGTCGAGGATCTGCTGGTCGTTGGTATAGGAGTGGACCGTGGTCATCAGCCCGCGGCGCACGCCGAATTTTTGGTGAAGGACCTTCACCACCGGCGCCAGACAGTTGGTGGTGCAGGAGGCGTTGGAAATGACGTGATGGTTGGCCGGATCGTAGCTGTCCTCATTCACTCCCATCACGATGGTAACATCTTCGTCCTTGGCAGGAGCCGAGATGATCACCTTCTTGGCTCCACCCTGCAGATGCTTGGCCGCATCCTCCCGTTTCCGGAACCGGCCGGTCGACTCCACCACCAAATCCACCCCGAGTTCCCCCCAGGGGAGGTTGGCCGGATCCCGCTCAGCCAGCACCTTCACCGGGCGGCCGTTAACCGCAAAGCCCTCATCGGTCACTTCCACATCCGCCTCCAGGCGGCCGTGAACCGAATCGTATTTGAACAGATGGGCCAGCGTGCCCGCGTCGGTCAGGTCGTTGACCGCCACCACTTCCAGTTCGGGATGATCCATCAGCGCACGAAAAACATTCCGACCGATCCGTCCGAACCCGTTAATGCCGATTTTCGTCTTGGCCATCACATTCACCCTCCGATCCCTCATGGTTTATTGGGAAAGTCAAAGCATTACTGCGCTTTCTCCAGAATGGCCCGGGCCGCCCCTTCATCGGTTATCAGTGTATCCCGGCAGGCGACCGAACAAATCGCGGCGATGGCATCCGCCTTGCTGGCTCCTCCGGCCACCGAGATGATCCGCTCCATCCGCTGCAGATCATCCAGCCGGATCCCCACCGTCTTCATCCTGTGGACGATCTCCCCTTGGCGGTTGAAGTAATATCCGAAGGCCTCGCCCACCGCCTCCTTCTCCCGAAGATGACGCAGCAACTCCATAGAAGATTTGCGACGGACGGCCATTTCCATGGCGCCGCCGATTCCGTGCACCGCGATCCGGGCCGTTTTCAACAGCTCCAACACCTCGCGGATGTGCGGTTCCCGGATCACCGTGCGGTAAGTCTCTTCGCTCAGCTGGTCGGGAACATGCATCAGGCGGTAACTTCCCCCGGTCTTCTTGGCCATGAGCGAAGCGATGTAGTTGGCTTCCAGCTCCACTGCCTCTCCCAGTCCGCCTCGGGCGGGCACGAAGGTGGTCTCCTTCAGCTGCGGCGTCGGGGCCATCATCTCGGCGACCGCCGCGACGGTGGTCCCGCCGGCCACCGCCACCACCTGACCGGGACGGGCTTCTTCCCGGAGAAGACGGGCTCCCGCCCGCCCCATCTCCTTTTTCACCCATTGGGACTGATCAGCGTCGCCGGAAACGATGATCACGCGCCGGAGCCCCAGATGACGCCGAAGCGCCTCCTCCAGTTCCGTCAGACCGAAAAGCTCCTTGATCAAGGGCTCCATTTCCGCAAGCAATTCGGCGCCCTGCTGGGTGACGCGCATCCCGAGGGGATCGACGTGCACCAGACCCTGCAACCTCAGGAAATCCACCTCCGCCCGCAGGATTCGCTCCGTCGTCCCCATGGCCGCCGCCAGACTCCGTCGTCCCACAGGCTGCATCAGCTGCAGGTGCCGCAGCGTTTCATAACGCTTGCGCATCACCTCCAGCATGTCGGGCAATAATTTCTTTTGCAGTTCCAACAGCGACTTCATCATCTCACCTTTTCGATCGGGACAATTAATGTCCCTGTATAACAAAATATGTCCCAAGGCGGCAAAAAGAAAAGGAGGAACGGCTTCCACCCTTATTGTATCCGATGGATCGAAGGCTGACAAGGTGCAGGAAAAGCCGTTCCCGCCTCCTCTGCAAAGATTCCCTTGATTGTCACAGGCTCGGATAAAAGAAGCGATCAGCCGTCGTACCTGCGCCGGGCCATCGAGGAGGGAATCCCGAGCTCTTCCCGGTATTTGGCCACGGTCCGCCGAGAGATTCGAAGACCCCCGGCTCGGAGACGGTCGGCGATCTGCTGATCGGATAAGGGCTTGCGCTTATCCTCCCCCTGAATCAATTCCGCAATGCGCTTTTTCACGCTTTTGGCCGCCGTGCCTCCCGAAGCGGAATCGACTCCGGACGGGAAAAAATAACGGAAGGAAAAGAGGCCGCGCGGAGTTTGCACGTACTTGTTTTGGGTGGCGCGGCTCACGGTGGACTCGTGCAGACCCAGCTCCTCCGCCACTTCCCGCAGAGTGAGCGGCTTCAAGCAATCCACGCCGCGATCCAAAAAGGCCCTCTGCTTCTCGACGATCACCCGCGTCACCCGGTACAGGGTTTGTCGCCGCTGTTCGATTCCCCGAACGAGCCAAACCGCCGATTGAAACCAATTCCTGAGATAATCCGCCGCCTTCCGGGCCTGCTCCCCGCCGTCCACCATCATCCGCTGGTATCGGTCGCTCACGGTGAGGCGGGGCAAAAATCCCTCATTGACCAGGACGACGTAATCTCCGTTCACCCGCTCCACGCAGACATCCGGCAACACGTAGCGGGGAGCGGAGGAAGCGAAGGTCATGCCCGGCCGGGGATTCAAACTCTTCAGGCGATCGACCGCCTCCTGCACGCGCCGGACTTCACATCCCAATTGCCGGGCGATCTTGCGGATCCGGCCCCCCGCCACGTCGGGAAGGTGTCTTTCGGCGATCCTGAGAGCCACTTCGTCCGGGGGATCCTCCCGCAACAGCTGGAGACGAAGGCACTCCGACAGGGAGCGGGCTCCCACCCCCGCCGGTTCCAGGGATTGAATCACCTGGAGAGCCCGCTCAAAGGCTTGCGAATCGGCATTAAAGCGTTTACATACGGAGGTGTCATCGATTCTCAGGTACCCGTTGTCATCCAGGTTTCCGATCAAATAGCGGCAAAGGGCCCTCGTGCCGGAATCCAGATGCAGGTAGCGCAGCTGGGACTCCAACGCCTCCGCCAGGGACTCCGACGGAGCCGCCAGATTTTCGAAGGGAAACCCCTCCGCATCGCGGTTGGGGGCTCCCCGCTCCCCCCTCCCGCTTCGCCGGACATACGCCATCCAATCCCCCGGATCGGCATCCAGCAGAGGGACGTCGCTCTCTTCTCTCCCTTCCCCGCTCGGTTCGTCAATTTCCAACACCGGATTCTCCGCCAACTGTTCATGAATATACTGCTCCAAATCCGCCGCGGAGAGCTGGAGCAACTGAATGGCTTGACGCAATTCCGGCGTCATCACCAGTTTCATTCGCTGCTCCTGTATCAGACCGTAACTGATTTGCAAGGCCATCTTTTCCACCTCCGCGCGATTTCGACATCCGTTCAGTCGACGAGCCGGGTTGATTATTCACTCTTTTTCGACTTGAGCAAAAACCTTCCCGCCGAACATTCCCGGGATGAAACCGATCGACGAAAGGGTGACATCCTTCGACGCCTCCGGTCGAAAACCGTGGGTCCGCGTCGCGCTTTCATATCCATTTTACCACAAAAACCGCTGCCTGCTCTCGCGGAATTCCGTGGAAAAGCCTTTTTCGGCACCGACGGTCTCACAAAAGCTCCACCCCTTGATGAAAAAAGCGGAGTTGGTTACAATAATCCGTGGAAAGGGGATCCGGTCTGGAACAAAATTTCCCCTTGCATTTTCTCTCGCAACCCGTTATAATATACTCTGTCGCTGGCAAACACAGCATGCGCCTATAGCTCAGGGGATAGAGCGCTGGTCTCCGGAACCAGGTGCCCAGGTTCGAATCCTGGTAGGCGCACCACATTGGAGCAAAACGGCAGCCGATGAATCGGCTGCCGTTTGTCGTTTTGTTCCAATTGAATCTTGACCTTTTTTGATCTTTGGGGATATGATGATAGTGAGGCGATGACAAAGCGGGGTGAAACGAAACATCCCGCCCGGCGCCCCCGGACGGGGCGAAGGGGCGGCCCCTCACATGCAGGGTTTGTCACAGCCTCATTCAACCCTGCCATCCAAGGAGGAAGCAACCCATGTCCACAATGATTCCCATCGTCATTGAACAAACCAGTCGCGGCGAACGATCCTACGATATCTACTCCCGCCTTCTCAAGGACCGGATCATCCTCTTGGGCACCCCCATCAACGATCAGGTGGCCAACCTCGTGGTTGCCCAGCTCCTCTTCCTGGCCGCCGAAGATCCGGAAAAGGACATTTACCTGTACATCAATTCCCCCGGCGGATCCATCAGCGCGGGCATGGCCATATACGACACGATGCAACACGTCAAACCCGACGTGCAGACCATCTGCGTCGGACTGGCCGCTTCCATGGGTGCCTTCCTGCTCTCCGCAGGGGCCAGGGGAAAACGCTTTGCCCTCCCCAACAGCGAAGTGATGATTCACCAGCCCCTGGGCGGAGCGGAAGGACAGGCTTCGGACATCGAAATCCGGGCCAAGCGGATCCTGCGCATGAGAGACCGCCTGAACAAGCTGCTGTCCGAACACACCGGTCAACCGCTGGAAAAAATCGAGAAGGATACGGACCGCGATTACTTCATGAGCGCGGAGGAAGCCAAGGAATACGGGATCATCGACAAGATCCTCGACCACCCTCCGAAAAAATCGTGAGCAAGGATGGCATTCAAAACCCGGCCGTATTTCGGCCGGGTTTCTGATGCTAGACGTTTTTCTTCAAGGCGTTCACCAAGAATGCCGTCACGACGGTCCCCGCCAGGATGGCGACGAAAAACATCGGGACATGATCGACGGCCTGGAACAAGGCCACGATCGGCCCCCCGTGGGGAACGTGATCGGCCACGCCTCCCAACATGGCGATGACTGACGCCGCCATGGAACCGATCATGATGCTCGGAATGACGCGGAGGGGATCGCGGGATGCAAAGGGGATCGCCCCTTCCGTAATGCCGACCATCCCCATGGCCAGGGCGGCCTTGCCCGCTTCCCATTCCTCGGGATAATATTTCCTCTTGGCCAGCAGCGTGGCCAGCCCCATTCCGAGAGGAGGGGTGCAGATCGCCGGAGCGATCGCCCCCATGATGAAGGGTTGTCCCTCCCCGATCATCGCCGCTCCGAACAAAAAGGCCACCTTGTTGATCGGACCGCCCATATCAAAGGCGATCATCGCTCCCAGGACCAAAGCCAGCGCCACTTTGCCGGCCCCCTGCATGTCGTGGAGCCACTCGGTCATCGCCGACATGATCCCGGAAATGGGGGCGCCGATCCCATGGATAAACAGGAGAGCCGTCAGAAGGGACGTGACCAGCGGAATCACCAGGATGGGCATGATGGGCTGAATCACCTTGGGCACCGGTATTGAACGGATGCCTTTGGCCAGATAGCCCGCGAGAAACCCGGCGATGATCCCCCCGATGAATCCCGCCCCCGCTTCGCTGCCATAAAAGCTCCCGTCGGCCGCAATGTAGCCGCCGATCATGCCGGGTGCCAAACCCGGACGGTCGGCAATGCTGTAGGCGATATATCCGGCCAGGATGGGCACCATGAACAAAAATCCGGTTTCGCCCACTGCCAGAACCGGCTTCCAGATGGAATCGTCGGGCACCACAAACCCTTCCGGCGTCGCTTTTCCCCCGAAGCCGAGGGACAGGGCGATCAACAAACCGCCCACCACCACAAAGGGGATCATGTAAGAAACGCCGTTCATCAGGTGGCGGTAAAAGGAACGACCGGATTCGGCCTTTTCAACCGGCGACTCCTCCCGTTTCGGCTCTTCCCGTTCCGGGGCCCCGAAGACGGGAACTTCTCCGTCGACCAATCGCCGGATCAACTCCTCCGGGCGGTGGATCGCATCCTGAACGGAGCATTCCAGCACCCGCTTTCCCCGGAAGCGGCTTTTGTCCACATCCTTGTCCGCCGCCAGGATCACCCCGTCCGCTTCCTCAATCTCCTCCTGTGTAAAGGCGTTTTCCACGCCGATGGATCCCCAGGTTTCCACTTTGATGGTATGGCCCGCTTCATCCGCCGCCTTTTTCAGCTTTTCGGCGGCGATGTACGTGTGCGCGATCCCTACCGGACAAGCGGTCACGGCCAGCAATTTCATCCCGGATTCCCCCCTTTGGAAATGTGGGGCGAACTCAAACGACCATTCCGTTCAAGAAACCTGAGACAACAGCTGCAAAAACCAAGGGATTCGACCGTCACACTTATCCATTCCTCCGGCGGAAACCCGTCAAACCCCGAACGGAGCGACGCGATCGGCCCGGTTGCCTCCCTCTACGAAGAACTGGCCGCCCGCTTCGACCACTCCCGGGGCACATAGGCGCAGGTCGGATCGCTCTCCAAGGGATCGCCGGTCACGGCGTAAGCACGGGCCCGGGATCCCCCGCAGACGGAACGGAACTCGCACACCCCGCACTTTCCCTTCAGCCGCTCCGGATCGCGCAGGGAGACAAAGGTCGGGTGCGTCCGATAGATCTCCGTGAGGGAGCGCTCCCGCACGTTCCCGCAGGCGATCGGCAAAAAGCCGCTGGGATACACATCGCCGATGTGGGAAACGAAGGCGAAACCGTTGCCGTCGTTGACGGCGCGCGGTGCCCGCAACTGCCGTTGGCGCCCGGCCACCCAGGGAGGAGCACCGGCCGCCGCTCCCGGACCGCTCTTCATTTTCTCCCGCTGCATTATCACGCGGCGGTAGGGAGGCGCCGCCGTCGTCTTGATGTCAAAGGGGACGCGCCCGGAGAGATCGGCCAGCCAGTGGAACACCCGCTCATGCTCCTCCGCGGTGATCATGTCGTCCGCCTTGCCGCGGCCGGTGGGCACGAGGAAAAAGACGCTCCACAGCACGATGCCCATCTCTTCGAGCAGGCGAGCAATGTCGGGCAGATCGTCGAGATTGTAGCGACTGACGGTGGTGTTGATCTGCAGCGGCATCCCGAGCTTGCGCAGCATGCCGATGGCGCGCATGGTCAGGTCGTAGGATCCGGACGTGCCGCGGAAGGCGTCATGGATCTCCGCCGTCGATCCGTCGAGACTGAAGGCCCATCGGTCGAGCCCCACCTCCATCGCCCGGCGCATCGCTTTCTCCGTCACCCGCGGGGTGGCGCTGGGCGTGAGCGATACGATCAGCCCCTGCCCTTTGGCGTATTCGGCCAGCTCAAAGAGGTCCTCCCGCATCAGCGGATCGCCGCCGGTGAAGACCAGCAGGGGGGCGCCCAAATCGCGAATCTCGCGAATCAAGGCTTTCCCCTCTTCCGTCGTCAACTCGCGGGGATCCCGACGATACTGCGCCTCGGCCCGGCAATGGAGGCATTTGAGGGCGCAGGCACGAGTCACTTCCCAGATGACCAGAAAGGGAGATTGGTGAAAGTCAATCAAAAGGGATTCCTCCTTATGAAAGGGATAACGACGCCCTGTTTTCCCGTCCCGGCGGGACCGAAACGGGAAATCCTGTTTGTTCACAACGTAACAAAGTCTTTGGAAAAACAGTATGAAGTTCGTCACACTCTCCCCTGAATCGTTGGGGTACAATGAAACCAAACACTCCGTCATGAGCGGACATCAAGTCTTTGCGGACATCAGGTCTTAGCGGAAGATTTGCGACATCGCCGGGCACAGCCCCCGGTCGGGCGGTTGTCCCAATTTTGATCCATCGAGGTGATGGACTTGTCTCAATTGGTCCCTCTTCTCCGCAATGTGCCGCTGTTTCTGGATCTCACCGACGAAGAGCTGGAACGGATCGCTTCCATCGCGATCCCGCGCTCCTACCCGAAGAAATCGCTCATCTTCGCGGAGGGAAGCCCGCGCGAAGCCGTCTATTTCATCGTCGACGGGCTCGTCAAAGCCTTTAAGGTGGATGCCAACGGACATGAGCAGATCGTCTCCCTGCTGGCCAAGGGGGACATGTTCCCCCACACGGGATTCTTCGATCAGAGCCCCTACCCCGCCAACGCCGAAGCCGTCAAGCCCACCCGCGTCTTCGCGATTCCCATCCAATCCTTCGAGCAGCTTTTGCTGTCCACTCCCACCATCGCGGTGAAGGTACTGCGGGTTTTGGGGGCAAAAATCCGCGAGCTGCAAGAAAAGCTGCAGGAACTCACCTACCAGGATGTGCGCCACCGCATCTGCGCCATCCTCCTGCGGCTGGCCGAAACCCACGGAACAACCCAGGACGGAACGGTGGTGCTCCGGCTCCCCGTCACACACCAGGACCTGGCCAGCATGGCGGGAACCACCCGCGAGAGCGTCAACCGCATGCTCAACGATTTGCGCCGCCAGCGCATTTTGGAAATGAACCGCAACCATATCGTCCTCAAGGATGTGGAAGCCCTCAAATCGTGGGCGGACGAGTGGCGGAAAAAGCGATGATGGAAAGGACGAGGAAGAGCAACGATCCGACGATCTCGATGATTCCCACCTTCATCGGACGGATCGTCTTTCCGCCCCACAAGAAGGCCCTGAAGGCCGAAAAAGCGTAGGGCAGGACGAACCAGGGCTCCAGGAGAGCCGTCAGGATCAGGAGCAGCAGGTGATATCCCTTTGAGGCGATCAGCCATCTTTCGTTTTTGCGCTCCCGAAACACCGACTTGACAAAAAAGACGCTCCCCAAAAAGTACAGGATACACGGCACCGCAACCCACAGGGCCATGGCGTCCCAACTCCCGGCTCCGACCATGTGGGCGGCCGCACCGCCGACCGAAAAGGCGAGAATGGCGCACAGGTCATTGACGAAGGAACGCTCGTTTCGCCGGTACGCGTACCACCCGTTGATGCAGAACAACGCGGCCAGCACGGGGCCCGCCCATAACAGCGAAGGCTCCCAAAGGAGCGGGGGGATCAGGAAAACCATCCCCAGGGCCCAATAAATCAGCGCCCAACGGACAAAATTGCGCCGATCTTTCCGCCGCATCAGCGCCAGGCGGAAGGGATAGGCCGCCAGGTAAAACAGCATCCATCCGAAAAACAGCGGAAGATGCAACCATTTGGGCCCACCCACGAACATGCCAAGGAGAAAGGGGACGGATACCATGGCCCATCCGCCATGTTCCCTCGGAAGGATCGGTTTCATCGCAGACTCCTCCAGTCTTCAAAATGAGCATCCCGCCGTGCCTCGGGGTTTGTTCTGTTCTCATCGTAACCCAGGACTCACCCCTTCATCGTGACAAATATCACAGTTTCGCAAAACCTTCACCATTCCGCTTCCTGCGCAAACGGAGAGGAGGATTCCCCATGACTTCCGCGGTGTCCGCCCATCGGTTTGTCGACTATTTCCAACCGGAGCAGCTGAAGCGGTTGAGCTCACTGATGACCTCCAAAAGGGTGAACAGCGGCATCAACTTGTTCCAGGACAAAGAACAAGCCGATTATCTCTACTTCATCCATGAGGGGATCGTCAAGATCTTCAACAACACCGAAAGCGGGGAGGAAATCGCGCTCTCCCTCAAGTACGCCGGAGACCTGGTCGGTGATCCCTGCACGCTCCCGTCCCCCTTCCAGTGGAGCAACGCCGTCACCTTGACGGATGCGTTCCTCGGCGTCATCCACAAGGAGGAATTGGAGGCCCTGCTGCTCCGCCACCCCGACCTGGCCATCCGGTTCATCCAGTGGCTCACCGTCAACCAGCGGATTTTGGAGACCAAAATGCGCGATCTCCTGGTATACGGCAAAACCGGGGCGCTCGCCTCCACCCTGATCCGCCTCTGCAACACCTGCGGCAAAAGGACGGAGGAGGGCATCCTGATCCCCATGCGGCTGACCAACCAGGATCTGGCCAACTTCATCGGCGCCACCCGGGAAAGCGTCAACCGCATGCTGAGCCGGATGAAAAGGGAACACATCCTCAGCATGCGGTCCGGCAGGCTGATCATCCACGATCTGAACCGCCTCCGAAAGCTGTGCCACTGTGACGGCCGCTGCCCCGGAAACGTATGTATCATCTGAATTTCCGAGATTCCCCGTCAAAAAATTGAAGCGGCGCATCCTCGACGGCATGCGCCGCTTTCCTTGCAGTCAAATCGCCTGAACCCTCTCCAGAAGCTCTTCCTTTTCCGCATCGGACAGGATGCGCTCCGCCATCGGAAAGAGCACGTTCTCCTCCTTCATAAAATGGTCCGTCAAGATCTGCACGGCCGTCTCCACCTCACCGGCGATCCTCCGGGCGGCATCCGCCCCGGCGGACTCGTCGAACTTCTCCACTTCGGAGAGGAACTCGGACAGGCGCGCCTTGGCTTGCTCGTGTTCGTATTCCATCACGGCGATGGGCCCCGTCTCCCGTCCGATATATTTGGCCATCATCGGAAACAGGACATCTTCCTCCCGCTTCGAGTGGAGATCCAACTCGGCCGTGAAGGAACGAACCTGTTCCTCCAGGGAGCGCAGGGCTTCCTTCCATCCCCCGCTTCCGGCATCGCCAGCGAACCCTCGGGCCGAATCCGCCAACTCCTCCATCTGCTTCAAAAGCGGCGGGTGTTCTCTTTTCAACCGTTCCAAGCCTGCGCAGAGGGGACCGGAGGCTTCAGCGAAACCCATCATCCCACAGCCGGGTCCGATATCCATCACCCTTCCCTCCTTGTCTCGTTTGCCTTTATTTTAGGAAGGAGGCGCCACGAAAAACGTGACGAACATCACACCGGCGCGAATCCCGATGAAAACAGGAAGGCAGGCGAAACGAAAGCGACGGCTCCCGTCTCCCTTCCCGGAAGATATCTCCTGCTCTCCCGTCATGAACGCCCCTCCGCCCCTCCACATGCTCTGCGCCTCAGCTCTTCTTCCATCAACCGGCGCACCGTCCTGACGATCTCGTCGATTTCCTCCCGCGTCGCCTCGTCCTGGTGAATCCCCATGGCAACGGTGACGGTGCATTTCAGGGATAAAGCCGCCATGCGGGCCGTCTCCGCCGCCAAATCCCCCTCCCGATGCCCCGGAAGGACGTGCGTTTCCACCTTGACCCGGTCCCCCTCCCGATAAGCCGTGGCCACCGCCCCGATGTGCTCCCGACCGCCGGTGATCAACACGGCGAGATCGGTTCCCACCGGAACGGTGCGCAGGCGAATGCGGATCGGACGAGTCACCAAGCACCAACACCTCCCGACCATCCCGACCTTTACTCCACAGACAATCGCAACTCCGGCGTCGGTTCCCCCTTCATCCTGAAGAAGGCGCAGCCGGGGTCCTCTGCCATTGTAAGCGTACCTGCGAGCCCGACTGTGAATTGTGTCAAATCCGGGGCGTCATCCTTGAACAACAAGTGTCAAATCGGTTAACACGTTAAAACTTGTGACGGGAGTCACAAGTATCCCTTCCGTCTCATCCTATACTGGAATCGCCCTAAAACCAAAGGATGGGAGGAAGACGGGATGAAATCGAAGCTTCGAACATCCCCTCAGAAAACCTCGACGGTTAAGGGGAACCTGTTGAAGCAGATTCTGATCGTCACGCTCATCGTCAGCTTCACCGTCCTCCTCGTCGGGGGATATTGGGTTTATGAATCGATGGCCCCCCGCCCTGCGAAGGTGATCAGCCCCTCGGGAGACGTGATCACCACCGCCGAGCAGATCAAGGGCGGTCAGGCCGTTTACCAGAAATACGGGTTGATGGACTACGGATCGGTGCTCGGTCACGGTTCCTATCTGGGTCCGGACTACACCACGGAGGCGCTTCACATCGTCGTCACGGAGATGCAGGATTACCATGCCAAACAGGATTTTGGAAAGCCCTTCGCCCGGTTGAACGAATCGGAAAAATCCCTCATTAGAGAAAAGGTGAAAGAAGAAATCAAGGTCAACCGGTACGATCCCGATGCCGACATCCTCACTCTCACCGACGCCCAGGTACACGCCCTTCAGAAGGTGCGAAAGCACTACCGAACCGTCTTCACGGAGGGGGATGGACGCGGGATTCTGCCGGGCCTGATCCGGGAAGAGCACATGCCGGATACCGGCCGCGCCTGGGTGGCGGAGGGGGATCAGCTGACGCAAATCGCCGACTTTTTCTTCTGGACCGCATGGCTTTCCAGCGTCAACCGCCCGGGCGAAACCCATACTTTTACGAACAATTGGCCCTATGACGAAGATGCGGGCAACGCGATGACCTTCGCATCCATCTGGTGGAGCGCAGCCAGCACGGCCCTCCTGATCGGTTTCACTGCGCTCATCCTCTACTTCTACCATCGCTACAAGCTGGATATGCAAGAGGCCTACTCCGAAGGCCGATTCCCACGCTACAACCTGGAAGCCCTGCCGATCACCCCGAGCCAGCGCAAAACCGGCAAATATCTCGCCGTCGTGGCGGTTTTGTTCCTCGTCCAGGTGATGTTCGGGGCGCTGCTCGCCCACTATTACATTGAACCGGATTCCTTCTTCGGCCTGGATTGGATCGCCGACATCCTCCCCTTCAACATCGCCAAGGGATACCACCTGCAGCTGGCCATCTTTTGGATCGCGACAGCCTGGTTGGGCATGGGAATTTACATCTCTCCGCTCGTCGGAGGACGCGAGCCGAAACGGCAGGGTCTCCTGACGGACCTCCTGTTTTGGGCCCTCGTGATCCTGGTCGCCGGCAGCATGATCGGCGAATGGCTGGGTGTGAAGGGATACCTGGGCAACCTGTGGTTCCTGTTTGGCCATCAGGGATGGGAGTATCTAGAGCTCGGACGCCTGTGGCAAGTGATTCTGGCCATCGGCATGTTCATCTGGCTGTTCATCGTCTACCGCGGATTGCGCCGCACGTTGAAAGAGGAAACGGACAAGGGCGGCCTGGTGCACCTGTTGTTCTACTCGGCCGTCGCCGTGCCGGTCTTCTACGTCTTCGCCTTCTTCTTCAACCCCGGCAGCAACATCACCTACGCCGATTACTGGCGCTGGTGGATCATCCATCTGTGGGTGGAGGGCATCTTCGAGGTCTTTGCCGTCGTCGTCATCGGCTTCCTGCTCGTGCAGATGGGGCTCGTCACCAAAAAATCGACGGTTCGCGCCTTGTACTTCCAGCTGATCCTCCTGCTCGGCAGCGGGGTGATCGGAACCGGTCACCACTATTACTGGATCGGCGCCCCGGAGATCTGGATCGGCCTCGGCGCGGTGTTCTCGGCGCTGGAAGTGATCCCGCTCACGCTGCTCATCCTGGAAGCCTACGGACACTACCGGATCATGAAACAGGGCGGCGTATCCTTTCCGTACCGGGCGGCCTTCTGGTTCCTCATCTCCACGGCCGTATGGAACCTCGTCGGCGCAGGGGTGCTCGGCTTCCTGATCAATCTCCCGGCGGTGTCGTACTATCAGCACGGCTCCTTCCTGACACCGGCCCACGGCCATGGAGCGCTGATGGGGGTCTACGGCATGTTCGCCGTCGCCGTCTTGCTCTACACCCTGCGCAACATCGTCAAGCCGGAAGCCTGGAACGACCGCATCCTCAAGATCTCCTGCTGGGGGCTCAACATCGGCTTGGCGGGCATGATTCTCATCACGCTGCTCCCCGTCGGAATCCTGCAGCTGGCCGAATCCTATCAGGTCGGGTTCTGGGCGGCCCGCGACCCCGGATTCTACCAGGAACCCGTCGTTCGGACGCTGCTGTGGTGGCGCATCCTTCCCGACACGATCTTCATCGTCTTCGGCGTGCTGCCACTGGCATGGTTCGCCGTCAAATCGCTCTTCCGCCTGCGTCCCTCCACCGTGAAGGACGGAGATTCCATCAAATAAAAAACCGATGTCACCGTTTCTTCCCGCGGCATGTCCGCGGGTTTTTTATCAAGACCAATCTTCGAAAGATTTGTAACGAAAAAGCGGATTTGTGTCCTGTATCACAATAAGGCTGATTGTTTCAATTATGATGAAGGCGAAAGGGGCTATAAATAAACCTTTATCCCCTGAATCTAATTGTGAATAATATCACAAGAGGAGGTCGTGTGCGATGAACAAAACCTTCGTCGCCCTTCTGTCGGTCGTCCTCGCCGCCGGTATGTTGGCCGGTTGCAGAAGCCCCTCCGAGTCGGACATCGCCGAAAAAACCGCCTCTCCGGACCATGCCGCGAATCAAGTGATGCCCGCCCACCGCGACGTCAACCAGAAACCCACCCCCGTCAAAATCGAGCGAACAAGCGCTCATCGGGTGAAAGTCGAAATGACCGCCCAAGTGACCGACATCGAAATCGACAAGGGAGTGACCTACAAGGCCTGGACCTTCAACGGGCAAGCTCCCGGCCCCCTCATCGTCGTCAGGGAAGGAGACACGATAGAATTCACCCTGAAAAACCTTGACCCCGCGATGCCCCACAGCATGGACTTCCACGCCGTCCACGCGGCTCCATCCAAGAAGTTCATCAACATCGCGCCCAATCGGAGTAAAACCTTCACCTATCAGGCCAGCAGTCCGGGGGTATTCATGTACCATTGCGGAACGGATCCGGTGCTTCAGCACATCGCCAACGGCATGCACGGCGTGATTATCGTGAAGCCGAAGGACGGCTATCCCACCGACCCACAGGTGGACCGCGAATTCACCCTGATCCAGAACGAATGGTACGCCAACAACAACCTGGATGACATGACCGACGGCCAGCCCGATTACGTGGTCTTCTCCACCAAGGCCCTGAAAAAGGGAGATCCCAATACCAACGGCACCACCTACAGCCTGAAAGAGAAGCCCCTGGAAGCCAAAGTCGGGGAAAAAATCCGCATTTACGTAAACAACGTCGGCCCCAACCACGTGAGCTCGTTCCACGTCGTCGGAACCGTATTTGATGACGTGTACCGGGATGGAAACCCCGACAACCGCTTGAGGGGCATGCAAACCGTCATGCTGCCGGCAAGCGGCGGAGCGGTGGTGGAGTTCACCGTCAAAGAGGCGGGGATCTATCCCATCGTGACTCACCAGTTCCATCACGCCCAAAAAGGAGCGGTCGCCCTCCTCAAAGTGACCGAATAACATGGCCGAATTTGTGATCGGGAACCGGTTTTCCACCGGCGCGACACCGCCGTTTGGAAAATCAGGTTCCTTTTTGTAAATCCCAAAACGCCGCCCTCCTCATCCAACCCCCCTTTCCGCGCCCCGCTCAGACAAAACGGAATAAGATACCAATATCGATCCCGAAACCCGCCGGTACTTCCATACGTTTTTCTATTTGATAGAAATCTTTTATTTCTTTTCAAGTCCTTAAATCCCCATTCCATTGCGTAGGGATGAACGAAAGGGTTTCCCGGAGGAGGTATCGCATGAAACGCTTGTGGAAAATGGCCGCCGCCCTATTCATGGCGTTCGTTTTGATCCATCCGCCATCGGCCGGCGCGGAAGCCGAAAAAGAAGGCTCATCGGACAAGCTATCCTACGCACCTGATCAAGTCATCGTCAAATTCAAGGAAAACGCCGAGCCCCGTTTGACCCTGAACATCCATCTGGAGTTGGACACGGATCTTCTCTTCCACAACAAAGAGATCGGTTTTGACGTGGTGAAAATCGAGGGCAAGTCCGTGGAAGAAGCGATTAAGGAGTATGAAAAGTCCCCCGACGTCGAATACGCGGAACCCAACTACATTTTCACCACCCAGTGGACGCCCAACGACTCCCTGTTCCCCGATCTGCAGTGGGGGCCCAAAAAGGTCCAGGCTCCCGCCGCCTGGGATGTGACAAAAAGCGACAGCAACACCTCGATCGCCATCGTTGACACGGGAGTGCAATACGACCATCCCGACTTGTCCGGAAAAGTCGTCCGGGGATACGATTACGTCGACAACGACTGGGACCCCTATGACGGCAACGGGCACGGAACCCATTGTGCCGGAATCGCCGCCGCGATCACCAACAACACCCGGGGAATTGCCGGGATGGCTCCCGATGCCAAAATCTACGCCGTCCGGGTACTGGACGACAGCGGCTCCGGCACGCTGCAAAATGTAGCCAACGGAATCATCCATGCCGCCGACAACGGAGCCGACGTGATCAGCCTCAGCCTGGGCAGCCCCAACGATTCCATCACCCTGAAGGAAGCCGTGGACTATGCCTGGAACAAGGGGGTTGTCGTGGTGGCCGCCGCCGGTAACGACGGCTCCTCTCAACCGGCCTATCCGGCGTACTACAGCAACGCCATCGCCGTCGCCGCCACCGACAGCGATGAAAGCAAAGCCTCTTTCTCCAACTACGGCAGCTGGGTGGATGTCGCCGCCCCGGGGGTGAACATCTACTCCACCTACACGGACAGCAGCTACGCCAGCCTGTCCGGCACCTCGATGGCAACGCCCCACGTGGCGGGACTGGCCGGGCTCCTGGACGCCCAGGGTCGTAGCGCTTCGGAAATCCGGGCGACCATCGAAAACACCGCCGACCCGATTTCCGGAACGGGCACCTACTGGAGCAAAGGGCGGATCAACGCCTACCGGGCGGTCAACTATTAAATGCGCCGTGAAGCAAACCGGAGGACGGAAAGATTTCTCCCTCCGGTTTTCCTTTCTTCCCTCTTTCCCGCGCCCTTCTCTCGCCTGAATGCGAAACCCCACCCGGGTATTACTTCTTTTTTCTTAATTCTATACACCCGGAAAAAATCCGTTTTTCACACCCGAGAAATCGAATCGGCAATTCCCGAAAGATCCCCGATCTTTCTAAAATCTACAGAGGACGTTCTTTCCGAGCACGTCGCACACAGGATCGAATTGCCGGGAGATATGTCTTTCGGATTTTAGTGCTTTA
The DNA here is from genome assembly GCF_003001905.1 of Planifilum fimeticola. Classification (NCBI taxonomy): domain Bacteria; kingdom Bacillati; phylum Bacillota; class Bacilli; order Caryophanales; family Thermoactinomycetaceae; genus Planifilum; species Planifilum fimeticola. The sequence goes on along the minus strand of NZ_PVNE01000006.1, from coordinate 94,458 downwards.
CAGCAAAACATCGATAAATTTCGCTGTTAATTGTTGATTTTTATTTTAGTCTGTATTAAAATAATTGTTGGAATTTGATTGGCATTTAAAGATTTCCATCCCGACGTCCATCATCACATCCCATCACCACCCTCACGATCGGTTCACCTCCGCTGCTCTCCTCATCGCCTCCATGGACCAGCACCCCCTCCCTACCACCGGCTCGCTTCCACGATCTGCTCAAGAAATGACAACACGGTTTCGACAGTTCCCGTTCGTCCGCCGTCGGGAAAACCCGTTCATGCTCCGTTCATTCCCCCTCCGGGGTGAATGATAAAACCCACTTCCAGAGGAGGTCATGCCTCTATGAAGCGATTGTTGGCGATCGTCGCCTCGCTGGTGCTGGCTATCGTCCTGATTCAACCCCAAGCCGCCGGGGCCGAATCAGCCGTTCAGGCGGACAAGCCGGCTTACGCCCCCGACCAGGTGATTGTCAAATTTAAGAAGGGCACATCAGCCAGCGCGATGAAAACCGCCCACCAGGATGGGCAGGCAAAGCTCCTCTCCCGCAACACGAAGCTGGGCTTTGATGTCGTAAAGGTTGAAGACAAATCCGTGGAGCAAGCGGTCAAGGAATACGAGAAGAATCCCAACGTCGAATATGCGGAGCCCAATTACATCTACACCATCCAGTGGACCCCCAACGACCCCTATTTCTCCAGCCGGCAGTGGGGGCCCCAAAAGGTTCAAGCTCCCGCTGCCTGGGACGTCACCAGGAGCAGCAGCGACACCTGGATCGCCATCGTTGACACGGGAGTGCAATATGACCATCCCGACTTGTCCGGAAAAGTCGTCCGGGGCTACGACTTTGTGGATGACGACTGGGATCCGTATGACGGCAACGGGCACGGAACCCATTGTGCCGGAATCGCCGCCGCCGTCACCAACAACTCCCAGGGAATTGCCGGGATGGCTCCCAACGCCACCATCTATGCCGTCCGGGTGTTAAACAACAGCGGATCCGGAACCCTGGATGATGTGGCCAACGGGATCATCCACGCCGCCGACAGCGGAGCCGACGTGATCAGCCTCAGCTTGGGTGCTTCGGTCGGGGCCACCACCCTGAAAAACGCCGTGGACTACGCCTGGAACAAGGGAGTTGTCGTGGTGGCCGCCGCCGGTAACAGCGGGACGTCCCTTCCCTCCTATCCGGCATACTACAGCAACGCCATCGCCGTCGCCGCCACCGACAGCAACGACAACAAGGCCTCCTTCTCCAACTACGGCAGCTGGGTGGATGTCGCCGCCCCGGGGGTGAACATCTACTCCACCTACACGGGCAGCAGCTACGCCAGCCTGTCCGGCACCTCGATGGCAACGCCCCACGTGGCGGGACTGGCCGGGCTCCTGGATGCTCAGGGACGCAGTGCATCGCAAATCCGGGCGGCCATCGAAAACACCGCCGACCGGATCTCCGGAACGGGGACCTACTGGAGCAAAGGGCGGATCAACGCCTACCGGGCGGTCAACTATTAAAATGCGATGAAAATTAAAGCGGAGGGCGGAATCGTTCCGCCCTCCGATCTTTTTTCCTCATCGACCCGTTCACGCGCTTTGGCTCATCACTTGATGAATGAGATCCCGTTCGATTTCCTCGTTCAAACGCTTTACATAACCATGGAGCAAAAACAGATCGACGAGAACCCAGATCCCGACGATGCCGACAAGCAGGAACCCAATCAAAATGACCATGGTCAGATACCCGAGGAGAGTGAGCACCAGCTGAGTGACGGCCGTGCCCGTCTTCCTCACATAAAACCGGTGTGCGCCTAAACTTCCCAGAAGGATGGCCAATACGTAGGCGACGGCCACCGACTTTTTCTTGTGTTCCAACTCGCTCTGCACCATCGTCAACTGCTGCTGGCTCAACTGCTGCTTCAGCGACAGATTAGACATTTACAACCTCCTATAAATTAAGATGAATTCGCAGGTTTTCCAGTTCATTATAGATAAGAAACTTGATCAATGACAAGTAAAACCTATAAAAAAAGAAAATCCCCTTCCCCCGCTCCCCTTCAGACCCCGGAACCGGTACGGGCAAAGCTTCGCCACATCAAAACGATCCCGACCAGGAGCATCAAACTGGCCAGGAAAAGCCCTTCGAGGCGGAAAGGGATTTGCGCCGCCTTGGTCCATTCCGCCAGCCCCTGCAAAAACAGGAGGAGCTCATTCAACAAAAAGCCGGCATAAAAGGCGGAGCCCCCGTACAGGGCCAGTCTATCCATCTTCCAGATTCCGGCCATGCCGTATTGAACCAGGATGAACAAGCTGACGACGCCCAGCAGAGTCAGATGCAGATAACCGATCACCACGCTCCGGGTGTCATAGACGAGGGCGGCCAAGTCCGGCCAAAGGAGTCCCAGCTCCAGGGAGCTCTTGACAAAGAGCGCCAGCAGCGTCAACAGGAGACCGGTGTTGACCAGTCCGGAGCACTCCCTTCGGAGATGGCGCAGGCTTCCCCTCAAGGACCGGAAAAGGAGGAGAACGGCGATAAACTGGACCGCGCCCGCGGCGGCAGCCAGCCCCTTCACGAATTTCCCCGGCTCCGCCCACAGGATGGAATGAAAATAGCCCGGAAACAATGCGATGAAATACATCCAGAAGGCGGCCTTCATCCCCCCGGCGGCGAAGGGAATCCCTTTCCGCCGAAGCAAAAGGATGAACAACCCGATCAAAAACAGCAGGAGCCACCCGTTATACTGGAAATGCAGATAAAAATAGATGGCCATATCATACCAGGGCGTCTCCTTCATTCCCCGGGCGGCGATGAAAGCGAGGGAGAAGGGGCCGACGGAAGAGAGGATGAGCGCGATCAGGGAACCCTTGATAAATGGCGCTCCCATGCCGGAAAAGGCGGGGTTCTGCCGGACGGTCCGGTAAATCATGAATGCGATCCAGTACTCCGCGAAAATGTGCAGGGTCGATGCGGCGATGGACAGCGGCCCGTAACCCTGATACAAGAAGGCGACCAACATCGCCAGGGAAATCCCGGCCAATGCCGAAACCGCCAGGATAGCCTGCTTTTTTCGGTGAATGCGCGGCCAGAAGATGTGAAGAAAAACCGCGAAGCCTCCCAAAAAGGCCCAACCCAGCAGGGCGAAGTGGGAGTGGGCGTGAAGCACGTGGGGATAAGGGATGGAGGTCCCGGTGGCAAAGGGGTAAAAGCGCATCCAAACCCCGGTTAAAGCCACCAGCGAGAAAAACAGGAAGGAAACATGGACAATAAACCTCGGCATGTGATACGCCCCTCCTCCCCTCGTCCTTTTTTTCATCATGCTCCCTGCGAAAAGAAAGATCAACCTTCCGGGGAAAAAAGCCACAAAAACTTAAGAAAAAAAGATTGGCGCCGAAGGGCGCACAATCCCGGGAAAAACGCCGATATATTCTTCTCTGTCCGCGGGCTACTACATCCGGCAATAAAGGCGAAATTTCTCCGAGCACTTGGCCCGGATGTGTTCGTTGAGAAAGGGGTAATGAAAATCGTTGTTGCTGATGCGGACAACCACTTCGCAACTGTCTTCCTTCTGGTCGATCTTGATGATTTTCACACCCGTGGAACTCAACTTGCTCCGGACTTCCTGCAGCTGTTGGTTCACCTTGTCCAAAGCGCGCAGGTACATCAGGTGAATGGGTTCGCGCATGAGCAGGTTCACTTCGGACAAGGCCGATATGTCATGTCGGATCGCCTTCTTGAGGGTCTCCATCGAAACCAGTTCCTCGATCCAGTCCATGATCTCCGAAAAGGAGTTGATGGCATTTCTCGCCACTCCGGCTCTCCCCCAGCTCTTTAAACCTCTTCTTTGTTGACCATTTCCGCGAGGGCTTCAACCGCTTTTTCGGCATCAGGACCATCGGCGGAGATGACGATCTCCGTCCCCTTCGCCACGGCGAGGCTCATAATCCCCATGATGCTCTTGGCATTGACTTTCTTGTCATCCTTTTGGACGAAAATTTCGGAAGCGTACTTGTTCGCCTCCTGGACGAACAGGGCGGCCGGGCGGGCGTGAAGACCGGTTTGCAATTTGACGACAACGCGTTTTTCCACCATTTTATTTTCCTCCTCTTGGATGCTCACAAAATATTATATGAAACCCGGTTGGAATAGCCGGGTGATTAACCCTCCGTATGACGACGCAGTTGCTTGGCGATTTCGTCCAGCTTCCGCAGGCGGTGATTGACCGCCGATTTGCTCACTTTTCCGCCGGGCAGCATCTGCCCCAATTCCGTCAGGGTGATATCGGGATACTTCAGCCGCGCCTCGGCGATTTCCCGCAACCGGGCGGGCAGCTGTTCCAGTCCCAGCTCCCGTTCAATTAACCGGATATTTTCGATCTGGCGCATCGCCGCCTGGATCGTCTTGTTCAGGTTCGCCGTTTCGCAGTTGACGAGCCGGTTGACCGAGTTGCGCATGTCCTTCATGATCCGGACATCCTCAAATTGGAGGAGGGATTGATGCGCCCCGATGAGGCTCAGAAATTCCCCGATCTTGTCCCCTTCCTTGACATAGACCACATATCCCTTTTTCCGTTCAATCACCTTGGCGTGAAGGTGAAACCGGTTCATCAGCCGACAGATGGCCTCGGCGTGGTCCTGGTAAGTGGTGACGATCTCCAGATGGTAGGAGCCGCTGTCCGGATTGTTCACGGATCCGCTGGCCATGAACGCCCCGCGAAGATAGGAGCGGCGGCAGCAGGGGGAGGCGATCAGTTCGGGGTCGATGCCCTCGGTCTGCGTCAGTCCCTCCCCGTTCTGCAGGATCTTCAGGTCGAGAAGCACCCGCTTCGCCTCCGAGGTGAGGCGGTTGAAGTACACATTGTTCTTTTTCAGGCGGACCTTTTTTCGGACGAGAACTTCAGGATGAACTCCGTACAATCCCTTGATCAAAGAGAAGATGTGTCGGGCGATGGCGGCGTTTTCCGTGGATACATCCAGCGCGATGGAGCGGCGATGGAGCGAAATCGTCCCGTTGATCCGCACCAGGGCGGAAAGCTCCGCCCTTTGGCAGCAAGGCGGGGATTCAACCCGGGCCAGCTCGTTCTTCGTTTGGGCGGCAAAAGAAGACATGGGGGGCACCTCTTCTCTATCCGCTGCAGCGGCGGCGCTTCCGCTCCCGCACCCGATTGAGAATATGGCGGCAAAGGCGGTCCGCATCATGGCGCAGGTAGGAATCGGAACCGTACAGCAGAAGGTTGTCGGCAATGACGTGACATCCCAATTCCTTGAGGCGATCGATATCCGGCAGAACGGTTTCCGCCCCTTTCGCCGCGTACTTTCGCCGGATCGACGGCGGCGGCACCGCATTGTTGACAATCACCGTGTCAAAAAAGCGGTCCCCGACGTGATCGTAGATCGCCTGGACGTGATCCGAGGCGGTAAAACCGTCGGTTTCCCCCGGCTGGGTCATCACGTTGCAGATGTAGAACTTGTCGGCGGAAGATGCCCGTATCGCCTCGGCCATCCCCCGCACCAGCAGATTGGGCAAAATGCTGGTGTAGAGGCTTCCCGGACCGATGACGATGGCATCCGCCCTGGCAATGGCATCGAGGGCATCATCGTGGGGAGCGGGTTGAGGCGGGTGAAGAAAGACGCGACGGATTTTCTTCCCCGATTTGGGGATTTGCGACTCGCCACGGATGATGGTGCCGTCGGTCATTTCAGCCAAGAGGACCACGTCCTGCGAACTGGCTGGCAGAACCTGCCCCCGGACGGCCAGCACGCGGCTCATCTCCTCGATGGCCTGGGTGAAATCGCCGGTAATCTCCTTCAACGCGGCCAACATCAGGTTGCCCAGCGCATGGCCCGCCAGCCCGTCCCCGTTGGTGAACCGGTGTTGCAGGACCTGTTCCAACAGGGGTTCCGTGTCGGCCAGGGCGATGAGCACATTGCGCACATCACCGGGAGGAGGCATTTGCATATCGTCGCGGAGGCGTCCGGAACTCCCTCCATCGTCCGCCACCGTCACGACGGCGGTAATATCGACGTGGGCCTTCTTCAATCCGCGCAGCAAAACCGGCAGCCCCGTCCCCCCGCCGATCGCCACGATGTGGGGACGGCGGGATTCCCCCCTGGGGTAATCTTTCATCCTTGACACCTCATTTACGCATCCTTTTCGATATCCCGATGCGCGACCCGACAGCTTTCCCTTTCGTTGAATATCCGGGAAAGATGCTCCGCGATGGCCACCGAACGGTGTTTCCCCCCCGTACATCCGATCCCCACTACCAGCTGAGTCTTCCCTTCCCGATGATAATGGGGAAGGAGAAAAGACAGAAGATCCTTCAACTTGTCGATGAACTGCCTGGTCTCCTCCCATTTCATCACATATTCGTACACGTCCGAATCCTTTCCGGTGTGCGGCCGAAGGGATTTCACATAGTGGGGGTTGGGCAGAAAGCGGACGTCAAAGACCAGATCCACGTCGATGGGAACCCCGTACTTGAATCCAAAGGAAAGAAAGGTGACCGTCATTCGCTCCCGTTCCGACTGGCCGAATCGGGCGGCGATCTTTTCCTTCAGTTGGTTCGGTTTCAGGTGACTGGTGTCGATGATGTGATGGGCTCGCCCTTTGATCTCCTCGAGCAATCTCCGTTCCTGCAGAATCCCGTCCAAGGGCGTTCCGTCCCGGGACAGGGGGTGGCGGCGTCGGGTCTCCTTGTACCGCCGCACCAGGGTCTGATCGCTGGCTTCCAGGAAAAGAATCTGGTAATGAATCCCGTGGTGCTTCTCCAGGGTGTCCAGAGACTCAAACAGGGAAGAAAAAAATTCCCGACCCCGCAGATCGATCACCAACGCGGCTTTCCGCAGCTTTCCCTTCGATTGCTCCAAAAGCTCCGCAAACTTGGGCAGCAGAATGGGCGGCAGGTTGTCGATGCAAAAAAACCCGAGGTCCTCCAGGCTTTGCACGGCCACGGTCTTGCCCGCGCCCGACATGCCCGTGATCACCACCAGGTTGATGCCTTTTCCCGCGTCCACTCCACCACCCCCTTTTTTCATCCGCTTTCTTTATTATATGTTTCAATGCCCCCTGCGAGCAATGAGGCCGGCCGCTCCGATCACCCCCGCGTCGTTTCCCAATTGGGCGGGAACGATGGACACTCCCTCCGCCGCGGACGGCAGCGCGTGCTTCTTGTACGCCTCCCGAAGGGGCCGGAACAGGGAATCTCCGGCCCGGGCCACTCCTCCACCGATGATGAATCGGGCCGGATTCAGGATGACGGAAAGGGTGGCCATCGCCCTTGCCAGGGCATCGGTCGCACGTTCAACCACTTCCAGTGCGACGGAATCCCCCGCCTCCATCGCCCGGAACACGTCACGGGACGAGAGGGTGCCCGCTTGCACCGCTTCGGCCAAGGTGGTCTTCCGGCCCGAGGCCGCCATTTCCTTCGCCATGCGGACGATACCGGTGGCGGAAGCGATGGTCTCCAGGCAGCCCCGCTGGCCGCATCCGCAGAGGGCACCGCCTTCCTCCATCCGGATGTGGCCGATCTCCCCGGCCGCGCCGCCGACGCCGTGAACCAGACGGCCGCCGGCGATCACTCCGCCTCCCACTCCTGTTCCCAGCGTGATGCAGACCAGATCCGAAACCCCCGCCCCTGCTCCGCTCCAGGCCTCGCCGAGGGCGGCGACGTTGGCGTCGTTGTCGATCATCACCGGCCGCTCCCATTCTTTCTCCAACAGGTCCCGGATCGGAACATTTTCCCAGGGCAAATTGGTCAACCGTTTCACAATCCCCCGGGGAATGTCCAGAAAGCCGGGCAGGCCCACCCCGATGCCGGCAACCTGATCCCAAGAGGCGCCCGACGCCTCCGCCGCTTCCCGTGCGCAGGACGTGATCCGTCCGATCACCGCGTCCGTTCCCTCCTCGGCCCGGGTGGGCCGCTCCGTCTTGTACAACAGGTTCCCCGATGGATCCACCACGCCCACCTTGATATTGGTTCCGCCGAGATCCACACCGATATATCGTTTCTCCATTCCCCTCGATCCCCCGCATTGAAAGGCTTTTTCCTCTTTATACTTTATGGGACATTTTCGGTCAAGGTTGGACCTCTTTTGTCCCTGGAAGGCCGTTCAAGGTGTATCGCAACAATTCCTCCTCCGGCGAGTATACAAACCGTCCCACCAGGAATTCCTGCCGCAGGGCGATCCGCTCCAGGAAGATCCGGTCGCCGGAGGCGGCGGGCAGTCGGGACAGCGACGTCACCGGATGCCATGCCAGAATTCCCTCTTCCGATTCTTTGAGGGGCACTCCCCTGTAGCGGTCGGCGAAAAAAGTGAACATCATCCATTCCTTGGCCAACCCGCCCCGGTCCTCCACACACATGGTGAACACGCCGCACAGGCGGGCATTTTCCAGCCGGAGTCCGGTTTCCTCCTCATACTCGCGGAGGAGCGTGTCCATGATCGACTCGGCCGGCTCCATCTTCCCACCGGGGGCCACCCACCAGCCGCGGCGCGGTTTTTTTAAGAGCAAGACGCGATCCTTGTCGCGCAGAATGCAGTTGACCACCCGTTGCATACTTTCACCCCTGTTTATCATACCACCTCTACCGGGAAGGAACAATTTAAGCTTTTTTGTCGAAGCTTGTATTATCACAAAATCCCACACCACCCATCCGCCGGATAAAATTGAAAAAGGCCCGGCAGACTCCCCCTCGACCCGATTTGACCGCCTTTTCCGACAGATCAGCGAATCATAACTTGCCACTATCTTTAAAGACGGCGATCTCCCGATACCCCCACTGTTCGTTCTTTGTTCGCCCCCGGCCGGAGGACACCTCCATCACATACCGGAACAAATCGTCCGCCAGCGTCTCCATCGTTTTCCCTTCGGTGAGTTGTCCCGCGTCAAAATCGATGATGCAACGTCGTATTGGTGGCGATTTTTACCGTTGGCACCGGTCCGACGAACGAAGTTCCCCCGCCCGCGGGAGTCAAAGCGGTAAAAAAATTTTCGTAAACAGGCTGGTTATGACGAAGAATGGATTCTTCAATTCGTCGATCAACCGTACAGGCTGTTCAAAGACGCCCCCATCCGCGGCCCTGCCCTCAGCACCGTTTAGCCCCGAACATTTCCGGAACCTCCGTCAATGGTCGTCCCGTCATGTCCGACCAGAGAGTGGGCGGTAATTCCAAAAAAAATCCGTCGGATCCTCCGCCTTTGAGCCCGACGATCAGGCGTGAAACGGATAGGGAGCGGCGGGGGAAAGACTTGGCGCAGTCAACCAAATTCCGAATTCGTTTCAATCTGTCTTCCCTTTCCGGTCGCTGGACTCCCGTGCTCCCCCAGGCAAAGATGATTGATCAGGCGCTTTTCCGCGCAAAAAAGCACCGACCAGAGGGTCGGCGCTTTCCCGACAATGCAACCATCAAAGGCGGGCCGTTTCTTCCTTCTCCTTGGCCAGCGCTTCGTTCAGCTCCTCGATGTACTGCTGAGCTTCCATGGCGGCGATGCTTCCGTCGCCGGTGGCGGTGACCACCTGGCGAAGGTTTTTCTCGCGGACGTCTCCGGCGGCGAAGATGCCTTTGAGCCGGGTGCGCATCCGTTCGTCCGTCTCAATGTATCCTTCTTCGTTGGTGATCCCCAGATCGCGGACCCATTCGGTCAAGGGATCCATCCCGATGTAGATGAAGACCCCGTCACAGGGGAACTCCCTTCTTTCCCCCGTCTTGCGGTTGTACAGCTTCACGCCGGTGACCTTGTCGTCCCCCAGAATCTCCTCCACGACGGTGTCCCAGATGAAGTCGACCTTCTCGTTTTTGAAGGCCCGTTCCTGCAGGATCTTCTGGGCCCGCAGCTGGTCGCGACGGTGAATGATCGTCACCTTGGAAGCAAATTTGGTGAGGAAGACCCCCTCTTCCACGGCGGAGTCCCCGCCGCCGACGACCACCAATTCCTTGTCGCGGAAGAAGGCGCCGTCGCAGACGGCACAGTAGGAGACGCCGCGTCCGGACAGACGGTCTTCCCCCGGGACGCCCAGTTTCCGGTGTTCGGCGCCGGAGGCGATGATCACCGCCTTGGCCAGGTAGGTCTCCTTGCCGGTCACCACTTTCTTGTAGGGCGTGCCGTCAATGATTCGCTTCACTTCCCCGAACTGGTACCGCGCCCCGAATTTCTTGGCATGCTCCAGCATCTTGTTGGCGAGATCCGGTCCCAGGATATGATCAAAACCGGGGTAGTTCTCGATTTCCTCCGTATTGGCCATCTGCCCGCCCGGCACACCCCGCTCCAGCATGAGGGTGTCCAGGTTGGCACGCGCGGCGTAGACGGCTGCGGTCATTCCGGCAGGACCCGCTCCGATGATGATGACGTCGTACACGTTGTTCTCCGACATTTGACACCCACCCTTCGGCGATCGTTGCAGATCATACTTCGGTCCCACTAATATAGATACCCGAGGCCCCACAGTCCCTAACCGGGCGAAGAAAGGCAACGCTTCGGCAGGGATGCATCCGGCCTTCGACACCGATTCGACGCGATCCGTTTTCCGTTTTTCGTCTCGTCCGGGGAGGTGCTGCCTCTTCCTCCCGCGTTTCGGAAGCGCCATCCGCATCCGGCGGACGATTTAAACGGGACCTATGGCAAATCTTCGACGGGCAAAAAGAGAGCCGCCCGTTTGCAGACGACACACCAACCGGCGACGGATGACCGCGTTCCGTTTCTCTCTGTTATTCACGAAGCTCCGTTTCCTTGGGGAAAAGATCGCATACCCGTTCCAATTCCCGGGCATGTCGGCCCACGGTGGCGGCGGCCACCCGATACTTCCGGGCCGCATCCGCCTGGGTGAAGCCAAGCCCGTGCATTTTGGCCACCACGTACTCCAGGGCGGCGGCCCATCCCTCCACCTTGCGGACCGTCGGGGGATCGGCTTTGCAGTGGGCGAGATACTGGGCCCACAAGGTCTGGGCATCCTTGATCTGGACGGCGTCGTACCGGCCGCGCATCCCGTCCAGGCAGCACTCCAACACCCGCTTCCACTGCTCCATCCAGGCGGAGAGCGTCGGGTCTCCCGACGGGGAGCAGATTTCCACCTCCCGCCCGCCGATCCAGGCGCGGTAGGGCTCCTCGGCCCCCATATGGCTCAGCACGAGCAGGGCCATCTTCTTCAGCTCATCCTCTTCCTCCGGCTTCATCACGAACTGGCGCAGCACCTGCTCCACTTCTTCGTCGGCGATCCAGGCGAACAGTTTGATGACCTGGAGCTTCGTCTCCCGGTCCCCGTGATTCAGCGCCCAGAAAAAGGAGGAGCGGATCAACGGATTTCGCTTGATTTGCTCCGCGGAGGCCTGACCCTGGGGGGCCAACTGACGAAACTGCAGCTCAAAGGGAAGTTGATAATGGTAGCTGATGGTGGGCACCCGAGAGTTCCCCCGGGACAGCCACTCCCTGCACTGGTTCAGATAGAAGCGCGGCACCTCGGACTCCGGGTCCGCTTCCATCGCCCGCTTCCAATACTTTTCGGCTTCGGCATGCCGACCCGTGTTGAAGGCCGCCGCCGCCGCATAGTGGTACAGGCTGGGTTCCGGCTGGGATTCCATTTTGAGGAGCCGGCGGAACATCTGGTAGGCCGTTTCGTGCTCGCCCAGAATGCCCATTGTCGTTCCCAGCTTGTACATGTGCTCCAGATGCATGGGAACCCATTTCTTCAGGGCGGCCACGAGGCGCTCCTTCTTGGCGGATTCCCCCATGTGCTGGTACAACACCGCCTGGTTGCACAGGGCGTGCAGATTGTTGGGATCCGCCTCCAGCACCTTCTGGATTTCCTGGATCGCCCGGTTCAGCTGCCCCGTGTAGTAATAAGCCAGGGACAAATTGTTGCGGGCGGCCAGAAAATCGGGGTACTCCTCCACCAGTTCCTCCAGGGCGCGGGTCGCCTGAAGAAAGCGCCCCTCTTCCAAATGGCAGCGGGCTTCATCGTGTTTTTTCATCCAGGCGTATTTGCCCCCGTAATCCGGCTGCCGCGGCGCCCGGCCCAATTCATAGGCCAGCATCTGCAGCATCTCGTTGGCTTCCTCCGCAAACTCCCCTTCCGGATCTTCCTCCAGGTAGCGGAGCAGGTATTCCTCGGCCAGATCGAAATCCTCCATGTTGGCCGCATTGTTCGCCATGTAAAAATAGCATTCGTACAGCTGGGGATCCACTTCGTTCAATACGCTTTCCAGCACCTCGTTCGATTCCTCGAACCGGCCCATCTCGGACAGGATCCCCGCCAGATTGCACAGGTTGATCGGATTGTCCGGCTCTTTCTCCGCGGCAATCCGAAAATATTTCAAGGCCTTGTCGTAATTGTGGCGGTCCAGGGAGCGGACCGCACGCTCAAAGAAGAAGCCGGCGTCCATCCGAAGACGGACCACCTTATTGGAACGAGCCTGTTTCTTTGCTGACTTTTTCATCTTCCCCCCACTCGGCGCAGGCCGATTGGCCGGTGGTATGGTATAAAAAGTATACCATATTTTCCACGCCAATGATATGCCCCGGATGGAGGGGGGAACAAGCCTGCGGACAGGCGGCGGACGGGCGGGCTCGAAACCCCGGGGCGCAGGCAGATCCAGTCGGGCCCCCGATCCGGAAATCGGGCTTTACGATCCCCAATAATCGACATAAAAATCGGATGGACAAAGCTCCGGCAATTCGATAAAATGGTTATCGAACAAACGTTCCCATTTTTCGTCGGAACCGCTCACCGACGACGGAAACATCCGGTCGCCGGCCCCCTGCCTTCCGATTGAACCGGCGGACCACCATTGGGGGGGATCACTTATGGCTTCTCCTGAACACCTGATCCACTGCCTGCAGCGGGTCAACGCCGCGATGCTCGCCCTCACCCGATGCCTGTCCGAGGAATGCACGCTGGAAGAAAGAAAACTGATCCTTCAGTTGGCCAGCGAATCCGCCGATCAATCCCGGCGGATCCGAAAGCTGCTGTATCAGCTGTACGGATCGGATCCGTACAGCGAAAAGCGAAGGGCTTACGGTTTTCGCGCGGAATCGGCGGTCCGCCGCCGGGAATCAAAAGCGTGGACGGTCCGTGAAAATCGGCTCAAGCTCATCCGCAACAACGACAAAGAGCACCCCGGTCAAGGTGCTCGAAAAAACGCCTACGCCGCTCTCAGCCTTCCCGGTGACGGCGGGACAGCTCCTCCAGCACTTCGTCCAGAGGAAGCTTCGCCTCCCGCAGAAGCACCAAGAGATGAAAAACCAGATCGGCCGTTTCGTATCGGAGTTCCTCCGGAGAGCGATTCTTGGCGGCGATGATCACCTCCGCCGCCTCTTCGCCCACCTTTTTCAGGATCTTGTCCAGCCCCTTCTCAAACAGGTAGGTGGTGTAGGAACCCTCGGGCCGCTCCGCCTCCCTGGATGCGATCAGCGACTCCAACCGGTTCAGGATGGCGAAGCGGCCATGTTCTTCCGTTTCCCCGGACGGGAGATCCGGCTTTTCAAAGCAGCTGGTCGTCCCCTTGTGGCAGGCGGGACCGGAAGGGATCACCCGCACCAGGAGGGCATCCCGGTCACAGTCGAAGGAAAGGGAAAGAACCCGCTGGGTGTTGCCCGATGTCTCCCCTTTATGCCACAACGCTTGCCGGGAGCGGCTCCAGAACCAGGTTTCCCCGGTCTCCAGGGTCTTGCGCAAGGCTTCCTCGTTCATGTAAGCCAACGTCAATACTTCCTTGCTCACGGCATCCTGGACGATGGCCGGCACCAATCCCCGCTCATCAAAACGAACCTGCGAAACATCCAGGGTCAGGGCCAACGGACGTTCACCCCCTTCTCCTTCAGGTAGGCCTTGACCTCTCGGATCCTCAGCTCCTGGTAATGGAAGAGGGATGCGGCCAAAGCGGCAGCCGCCGGGGTGGAGGAAAACACCTCATAAAAATGCTCCAGGGCGCCCGCCCCGCCGGAGGCGATCACCGGGACGCGGACGCTGGAGGCGACCCGACGGGTCAGTTCCAGGTCAAACCCGCTCTTTTGCCCATCCTGATCCATGCTGGTGAGGAGGATCTCCCCGGCCCCCCGCTCGGCCACTTCCTTCGCCCAGTCCACCGCCCGACGGTCGGTGGACCGGCGGCCTCCGTGGGTGTGGACCACCCAGTCCTTCCTTTCGGGGTCCCAGCGGGCATCGATGGCCACCACGATGCATTGGCTGCCGAAACGGCGCGCCCCTTCCTCCACCAGTTCCGGACGGAGGACGGCGGCGGTGTTGATCGACACCTTGTCCGCACCGGCGCGGAGAAGGCGGAACATGTCCTCCACGGAGGAAATCCCTCCTCCCACGGTGAAGGGGATGCTCAGCTCGGCCGCCGCCTCCCGGACGATGTCCGCCATCGTCCCCCTTCCTTCCTGGGAAGCGGAAATATCCAGGAAGACCAGTTCGTCGGCCCCTTCCCGGTCATACAGCGCGGCCAGCTCCACCGGATCCCCGGCATCCCTCAGATTGACGAAGGAGACTCCCTTCACCACCCGACCGTCCTTCACGTCCAGACAGGGTATGATCCGTTTCGTAATCATCGGCCTTCCTCTCCCGTTTCCCGAGTTAGACGCCTCATGGCCTCACCCAGGTCCAGTCCGCCCGTGTAGAGGGCGCGGCCGACCACGGCCCCGGCCACGCCTTCCCCGGCATGCCGGGCCAACCGGAGCACATCCTCCGTATCGCGAACCCCTCCGGAGGCGATCACCCGTTTTCCGCAAGCCCGGGCCAGGGAAAGGATGGCCTCCACGTTGGGACCGGACAGGGTACCGTCCCGCGAAATGTCGGTAAAAATAAAGGTTTCCGCGCCGTGGCGAACCATTTCCTTTGCCAGATCCTCCGCCGCCACCTCGGTGGTCTCCAGCCAACCGTGGGTGGCGACCCGGCCGTTCCGGGCATCGATGCCGAGGGCGATGCGATCCCCGTAACGGGCGAGGGCTTCCCGGACAAACCGGGGATCGTCGATGGCGGCGGAGCCCAGAACCACCCGCTGGACACCGGCGGAAAGCAAGAGCTCCAGCCTCTCCATCGACCGGACTCCGCCTCCCGCCTGAAGGGGGATGTCGACGCTTAAGGCTATCTCCCGGATCACCGGCAAATTGACCGGCTCGCCCGTACGGGCGGCGTCCAGATCGACCACGTGCAACCATTCGGCCCCCGCCGCCCGCCACTTCCGGGCGACTCCCACCGGGTCCTCATCGTATACCGTTTCCGCCCCGTAGTCCCCCTGATACAGCCGGACGCACTTTCCGCCCCGCAGATCCACCGCCGGATAGAGGATGAAGCTCATGACACCCCCACCTCGGATTCGCAAAGAGAAGCGAAGCGGCGGAGCAGTTCCCGCCCCAGCGTCCCGCTCTTTTCCGGATGAAACTGCATGCCGAAAATCCGGTTCCTGCCCACGACGGCCGTCACCGGCCCGTGATAATCGGTCACGGCCAGGATATCCTCCCGGTTGTCGGGCAGCACGTGATAGGAATGAACGAAGTACACGTACCCCTCATCCAATCCGTACAGGAGGGGATGAAACTGGATGAACGCGAGGCTGTTCCAACCCATGTGGGGAATGTTGAAGTCCCCCTCAAACCGCACTACGCGGCCGGGGAGGAGGTTCAGCCCCTGGTGATGACCGTGCTCTTCACTGACGGTGAAGAGAAGCTGCATCCCGAGGCAGATCCCGAGCAGAGGTTTTCCCTTGAAAGCCTCCCGTTTGATCACTCCGACGAGATTCCGTTCCGTCAGCTCCCGCATCGCGTCCCCGAAGGCGCCCACCCCGGGGAGGATGAGCCCGGACGCCCTTTCGACGGTTTCCGGATCGGAGGTGATGGCATAGGAAAAGCCCATCCGCTCCAGGGCGCGGCTGACGCTGTGCAGGTTGCCCATTCCGTAGTCGATGACGGCAATCATGCTAAAGCACCCCTTTGGAGGACGGGATCCCCTGGATCCGGGGATCCAACCGAGTGGCCTCGTCCAAAGCCCTCCCCAGGGCTTTGAACAGGGATTCGATCATGTGGTGGGTGTTCCGGCCGTAATGGAGAAGAACGTGGAGGTTCATCCTTCCCTCCATCGCCAGCTTCCAGAAAAACTCGTGAACCAGTTCCGTGGCGAAGGTTCCCACCCGCAAGTCGGGAAACTCGGCCTTGAACTCCAGGTGCGAGCGACCCGACAAATCCACCGCCACCTGGCCCAGGGACTCGTCCATCGGGATGACGGCATGGCCGTATCGGCGGATACCCGCTTTGTCCCCCAGGGCCCTGCGCAGGGCGGTCCCGAGGCAGATGGCGATGTCTTCCACCGTATGGTGGTCGTCGATATGAACATCCCCTCTCGCTCTCACCTGCAGGTCAAACAGCCCGTGCTTGGCAAACAGGTCCAGCATGTGCTCCAGAAAGGGAACTCCCGTCTCCAGCTCCGCCTTCCCCGACCCGTCCAGATTCAGGGTCAGGGTGATCTCCGTTTCCTTCGTTTTGCGATGAATCGTCGCGGTGCGATCACTCATCCCGTTTCTCCCCTTTTTCCCGCTCGAGGCGAACGCGGATCGATTCGGCGTGGGCACCCAGCCCCTCCCCTTCCGCCAGGGTGATCACCCGGGGGCCGACCCGCAGAAGCGCCTCCCGGCTGTAGGCGATCAAGCTGGTCTTCTTCAGGAAATCATCCACGGACAGGGGAGAAAAGAAGCGGGCCGTTCCGTTGGTGGGGAGGACGTGGTTGGGACCGGCGAAATAATCCCCCACCGGTTCCGGGCTGTACTCCCCGAGGAAGACGGCGCCGGCATTTTTGACCCGTCCGACCCAGCGCCACGGGTCGGCCACCAGAAGCTCCAGGTGTTCGGGGGCCAACCGGTTGGCCGTCTCCACCGCCTCCGCCAAATCCTCCGTGAGACAGATCGCCCCGTGTTCCCGCAAAGATTGGCCGGCGATCTCCCTCCGCTCCAGGGCCTCGCATTGTTTGACCAGTTCCAGGGAAACCTGCTCGGCCAAGGCGGAAGAAGGGGTGATCAGCACGGCGCTGGCCATCGGGTCGTGTTCCGCCTGGGAGAGGAGGTCGGCGGCCACGTATGCGGGATCGGCCGTTTCGTCGGCGATGACGACGATTTCGCTCGGACCGGCGATCATGTCGATGTCCGCCGTGCCGTACACCATCCGCTTCGCATAGGCGACGTAGATATTTCCGGGTCCGACGATCTTGTCCACCCGCCGGATGCTTTCCGTCCCGTAGGCCAGGGCGGCGATCCCCTGGGCCCCTCCCGCCTTCCAGATCTCCGTCACACCCGCCTCCCGCGCCGCCACCAGGGTGGGGGGATGGATGCTACCGTCGGGGAGGGGGGGAGTCACCATCGCGATTTCCTCCACCCCGGCCACCCGGGCCGGGATCACATTCATCAGCACCGACGACGGATAAGCGGCCCGCCCGCCGGGAACGTATACGCCCACCCGCTCCAGCGGGCGGATGAGTTGTCCCAATATCGTTCCGTCAGCCTCCGGTTCCATCCAGGACTGCCGCTTCTGCCGCTCGTGGTACCGGCGGATGCGCCGGGCCGCCTCCCGCAGCGCTTCCAACCACTCGGCGGACACCTGCTCGTAGGCGGCGTCGATCTCCTCTTCAGTCACGCGAAGGTCCCGGGGGGACGCACCGTCGAACATCTCCGTGTACCGCCTGAGAGCGGCGTCCCCCTCCGCCCGGACGGCGGAAAGGATCTCCCGGATCTTCCGCTCCTGGTCGGCCGGCAGCCCGCTTTCCCGCCGTCGCGTATCCAATTCCTCGGGCTTGACCACCCGGATCATGTTCTCACTCCTTCCCCCGTCACCACCGCCGCCAGCCGGGAACACAACCGGTCCACGGCTCCGCTCTTCAGGCGAAAGCTGGCCCGGTTGGCGATCAGGCGGGACGTGACGACGGCCACCGTCTCCAGCTCGACGAGACCGTTTTCCCGCAGGGTCCTTCCGGTGGAAACGATATCCACAATCCGGTCGGCCAGCCCGATCAGCGGAGCGAGCTCCACGGACCCGTTCAACCGGATGATCTCCACCTGTTCCCCCTGCTCCAAAAAATAGCGGCCGGCGATCCGCGGATATTTCGTCGCCACCCGCGGATGGAGGGTAGGGCGCCAGTCGGGGAGGGCGGCGACGGCAATCCGGCACCGGCTGATCCCCAGATCGAGCAACTCGTACACATCGCGCCCCTCCTCCATCAGCACATCCTTGCCCACCACTCCCAGGTCGGCCACCCCGTACTCCACATACGTGGGCACATCTCCCGGTTTGGAAAGGAAAAAGGAGAGGCCGGCCTCCGGCAGGGTCACCGTCAGCTTGCGGGTCGACTCAAAGCGCCCTTCCTCAACGGGGTACCCCGCCTCTTCGAAGAGCTCCAGCGCTTCCCGCAAGATCCGCCCCTTCGGCATGGCAATGGTCAGGGTATCATTTCCGGCCATCTTCTCCCTCCTCCCATCGGACGATGCGGTCGGCATCGATCTCCGTCCGCTGATCCGGATCGTCGGCGACGTGCAGAATCACCGCTTTCCCTTCCTTTCGGAGTTCCTGCGCCCGACGGATCGCCTCCCTCCGGGCGGAACGGGGATAAACCAACGCCACCCGCTCCATCTCCTGATCCGCAGCGGGACTCGCCTCCATCAGCCGGTCCGTCTTCAGGGCAAACCCCGTCGCCGGAGCCGGCCGCCCGAAGCGCTCCAGCAACCGGTCGTACCGCCCGCCGCTCACCAGGGGAAAGCTGGAAGGGAGAGCATATCCTTCAAAATAGACGCCGGTGTAATAATGGAGGCTGCCCACCAGGCTCAAGTCCAATACCACGTGGCGGTTCGCCCCGAAATCCTCGAGGGCCTCCCACATCTCCCAAAGGTGCCGGACGGCGTTCTCCACCCGGCGGGAACGCATCTGCGGACGAAGCGACTCGAGCCGATCCTTTCCCCCGCTCAGGTGAGGAAGGCGAAGGAGCAATTCCTTTCCCTCCGGGGTCAGGTTCAGCTGCGCCACCCGCTCCTTGTACCCCACGACATCCCGTGCGCCCAGGCATGCCTTCAGCTGCTCCACCTGCTGCGGATCCTCCACCTGCTCACGGAGGAGCCCGTCCAGCAGCTCCACGTGTCCGACCGCCAGTTGAAAGGGTGAAATCTCGCAGGCGGAGAGCGCCTCCGCCGCCAGAGCGATCACCTCGGCATCGGCCTCCGGAGAGGGATCCCCCACCAGCTCCACTCCGGATTGGAAAAACTCCACCGTCCGCGCCGAATCGTCCTGGGCGCGGAAAACGCTGGCATGGTAATAGAGGCGAATCGGAAGCGGTTCATCCTTCAAAACCGAAGAGACCATCCGGGCGATGGGCGCCGTCAAATCGGGACGCAGCACCAAGGTCTTGCCTTCCCGATCGATCAGCTTGAACATCTTGTATTCCGGTATCGCGCTGGCCGCCCCCACCGTATCAAAGTACTCCAGGGTCGGCGTCAGCACTTCCCGATACCCCCACCGCCGGAAGCAGGTTTGCACCCGCCGCTCCACCAGCCGCTTCTTGGCCGCCGTCGACGGGGGAAAATCGCGAAATCCGGTCGGTTTTTCAAACTGGCGCAGCTTTCCCATGCAAAAACCCTCCGACGTTCGCTTTAGCACGCTAAAGAAATCCGTTCCCTGTAGTTTAACACTCGCATCCTGAGGGCGTCAATCCCTTTTCCCGGTGAGGAGAACCTGTCAGAAAATCGACATCAGTCCGCGGGCTCCGCCCCGTCATCGCGCCTCGCCCGTTCCTTCAGCCAGGCGGCCAACTGCTCCAGCGCCTTTCTCCGGTAGGAATGCTCCAGGCGCTTTTCCGGCGGAAGCTCCGACAACACCCGGTCCTCACCCTCGGGAACAAAGACGGGATTGAAGGGGAAGCCCGGTTCCGGCCGTAGGCTCTCCGGCTCCGCCTCGATGATGCTGCCGTGGGTCCTGGCGGTGAAACAGCGAATCTTCCCGTCCCACAAGACGGCGACCGCTCCCTCCAGCCAGGCCTGCCGCGACTCGCCCGCAAGCAGCTTCATGAATCCCCTGTATCCGATCTGATCGAAAATCCTCTTGGTCAACACGCCGGGGAATCCCGGGTAGGCCTTCAAAAAAAGCCCGGCATCGTCCACCATCACCCGGTTCAGGCCCATTCGTCTCACCTGACGCAGCTTTTCCAGACAAACCTCCTCGATCCTTCCCTCCACCGGTTCCATCAGCATGAGGGAATGATGGATCACTTCGATGCCCAGTGGAGAGAGAATGGTCCGCGCTTCCTCCAGCTTCCCGACATTTTCCGTGACAAAACGAAGTTTCACCGTTTTCCCCCCATTCTTCATCCATTATACTTAAAACTGAAGTATGGACCGTTTCCGGAGGAGAATGGATCATGGAAAACTGGAGCACTTTCTTTTTTCTGGCGGGATTCTTGCTTGAACTTCTGGGGGTCTGGTTGTTTCTGAGAAAAAAAGAGGGTTTTTTTGAGCCGATCATCCTGGGTTTCCTCTGCTTTTTGGTGGGATTCCTCGCGTAAACGGTTGAGAGGCGGTCCGCCGCCGATAAATGCTTCGGGACATCCGATTTCCATACGCGACATGCCGGTTTCCCCGATCCTCGTCGGTGCGATCGACCGCCCGGTTGAACGCAACCGATGACGGAGAAGGGAAACATGTTATTATGTTAAGAGGTTGTCAATGATCCTGAATCGCACCGGAATAAGACGAGAGGAATCTCATCATAAATAGAACGAATGGACAGAAGGGAAGAGACATCTTGTATTCCTTGTGGCGACGTTTCCTGTTTCGATATGATCCCGAGCGGGTGCATGAATGGGCCGTCCGGGGGCTGGAGTCCCTGCAAACGTTTCCCGTGTTCCTGTCCTTATCCCGCAAGTTCTACGCGGTGGAAAATCCCGCCCTGGAAGTTTGTCTCTGGGGCTTGTCCTTTCCCAATCCGGTGGGACTGGCCGCCGGGTTTGACAAAAACGCCACGGTTTATCCGGCCCTTTCCGCCTTCGGCTTCGGGCACATCGAGGTGGGAACGATCACCCCGCTGCCGCAGCCGGGCAACCGCAAGCCCCGCCTGTTCCGGCTGACGCAGGAAGAAGCGATCATCAACCGGATGGGCTTCAACAACCGCGGAGCCCGCCAGGCGATGGAGCACTTCACCCGCCTGCCCCGGCCCCGCCTGCCCATCGGCGTCAACATCGGAAAAAACCGAAACACTCCCAACGAACAAGCTTTTCAGGACTACCGATGCTGCCTCCGCGCCCTGTACCGCCACGGCGACTATTTCGTCATCAACATCAGCTCGCCGAACACGGAGGGACTCCGGGATCTGCATCGGCCGGAGGCGCTGAAGCCGCTTCTGGAGGACATCCTGGGCGAGCGGGAAGTGCTGAGGGAGGAAACCGGGGAAATCCGCCCCCTCCTCCTCAAGATCTCGCCGGACCTGACCGATGAGGATTTGGATAAGGCGGTGGATGTCGCGTTGGAGGCCGGGGTGGACGGTTTCATCGCCACCAACACCACCCTGTCCCGGGACGGGATCTCCGCATCCCCCTTTCGCGAAGAAGCGGGGGGACTCAGCGGCCGTCCCCTGGCGAAGCGCTCCACGGAAGTGATTCGCCGTATCTTTCGGCACACCGGCGGACGCGTCCCCATCATCGGAACGGGAGGCATCTTCACCGGGGAGGACGCCTACGAAAAAATCCGCGCAGGAGCCAGCCTCGTCCAGGTGTATACCGGAATGATCTACCGCGGGCCATCCATCGCCCGGCAAATCAACCGGGAACTGCTCCAGCTCCTGAAGCGGGACGGACTCCATCACATCCAGCAGGCGGTGGGAAGGGACGCTTGAATGACCGGCACCGTTTTCACACGCCGGGAAAATCGGTCCCCCAAATACATCCTCCACACAGGGAACGGCCGTTGACGCGAAGTCAACGGCCGTTGTGTATCATCATGCCGAAGATCCGGTGCGCTTACCGATCATCCGCTCCTTCAACCCCGCCAGGATGCTGTACATGATCGGAACGATGAACAGGGTGAGGAAGGTGGAGGAGGTCAGTCCGCCGATCACCACCACCGCCAATCCCTGGGAGATCAGGCTGCCTTCACCGTAACCCAGCCCCAGGGGAAGCAGGGCGAAGATGGTGGCAAAGGCGGTCATCAGGATCGGACGCAGGCGGGTTCCTCCCGCTTCCAGCAGCGCGGAGCGAACGTCCAGCCCCCGCGCCCGCTGTTGCTGCACCCGGTCGATCAACACGATGGCATTGGTGACCACGATTCCGATCAACATCAGCGCCCCGATCAGGGCGGAAACACTGATGGGCTGACCGGAAATCCACAGGCCCACCAATCCCCCGATCACGGCAAAGGGCAGGGAGAACATGATGGTGAAGGGAGCGGTGGCTTCGCCGAAGGCGATGATCATCACCAGATAAACCGCCAGAACGGCGACGACCATGGCCACGCCCAGCTGGGCGAAGCTCTTATCCATCTCCTCGGTCTCTCCGCTGAGATTCACCGAGATGCCGGAGGGCAGGTCCATCTCGCCGATGATCTGCCGCACTTCCCGGGAGATGGCACCGGAGTCGGAGGTGGTGATGTCCCCGGTAACGGTGGCGTAGGGTTGGCCGTTCTCCTTCTGGATCGTCACCGGCCCCTTCACCTTTTCCACCTTGGCCACGTCGCCGAGCCGGACCAAGTTGCCGGTGGGGCCCATGATTTGGACATCCTTCAGCTCCTTCAGGGAATCGATGCCCTTCCGCTCCAGTCCCAGCTTGATCTCCTGCACCTGGGAACCGTTCTCCAGCTCCGTCACGGCGTCCGCCTCGAGCAGTCCCCGAACCGACATGGCCACCTGGGCGGCGGACAATCCCTCCTTGGCCGCCTTCTTCTGGTCAACCTCGATGTTCACCAGTTCCTTCTGCTCGCTCAGGTTGTTGGTCACGTTGACCAGACCGTTCACCTTCTCCATCCGGTCCGTGAGCTCCTCGGCCACCTTCCGGATGTCCTTCAACCGATCCCCCTTGACCACGGCGACAATCTCGCCGCTGGTGGGAATCATGCTGTTCACTTCATGAACGTTCAATTCCGCGTCTCCCTTGATCCGCTCCATGTCGTCGCGGACCCGCTTCAGGAAGACGTCCATCTTCGTATCGGGGTCCAGACTGACAAACGTGTTGACGCGGTTTGTGCTGCCGATCGAACCGTCCCCCGCCAGCTGTCCGCGCAGGTTCCCCACGGTGGTGGAGACGACGCGGACCTCGGGGTAGGCCTTCAACTGGTCTTCGATCTCCTTCGCCTTGTCGTTGGTCACCTCCAGGGCCGTACCGGAGGGCATCTTGACCTCAATCTGGATCGCCTTGTCCTTATCCGCCGGCAAAAAGCTGGTTCCCACCACCGGGATGAGGAGCAGGCTGGCCAAAAGCATCACCGTAGAGAGCAGAAGGACCGTCTTCCGGTGATCCAGCGCCCAGGACAAGGCCTGCCGGTAGATCCGGGCCATGCGGCTCTCCCGGTGTTCCGTCTTCAGCTTTCTCCCGTTCAGGAGAGTCAGTTTGGCGAGCAGCGGCACCACCGTCACCGCCACCACCAGCGAGCTGAGCAGGGCGATCACGACGGTGACGGCAAAGGGGACGAAAACTTTTCCGACAATCCCGCTCACCATCCCCAGGGGCACGAACACGGCCACCGTCGTCATCGTCGAGGAAGCGATCGCCGAACCCACTTCCTTGGTGGCGAACTGGATCAGGGCGATCCCGCGCTCCCGGGTCTTGGAGAAATGGCGGTAAATGTTCTCGATCACGACGATGCTGTCGTCCACCACCCGGCCGATGGCCACGGCAAGCCCGCCCAGGGTCATGATGTTGAGGGTGATGTCCGCCTGGTTCAGCAGGGTGAGCGTGGTCAGCACCGAGAGCGGAATGGACACGATGGCGATCAGGGTGGTGCGCAGGTTGCGCAGGAACACCAGAATCACCAGGGAAGCGAACAGGGCGCCCAGCAATCCCTCCCGCACCATCGTCATGATGGAATCCTTCACGGCCCGGGACTGATCGTGCAGAAGGGTGGTCTCGATCTCCGGATGCTTTCTCTTCAGCTCGTCCAGCTTGGCGTTGACTTCTTCGACCGCCTCGACCACGTTCCCGTCCGGCGCCTGGATCACCTCGATGTTGACCGAGGGTTTGCCGTTGGTCCGGGTGATCAGCGTGTTTCCTTCCGAGGTTTCCTTGATCTCGGCGATATCGGACAGTTTGATCGTCCGGATTTTTTGTTCACCGGCGGACGGTTTCTTCATCTTCTGGCCGGATGCCTTGGGCGGCTGAAGGCCGGAGGGGATCTGGGCGTTTTTCCCGCCCGTTCCCTTCGGCTGGGGCATCTGCTTTTGAATCTGCTTCATCCGGTTGTCGATTTCCTTGAGCCCTTTTTCCTCCGCTTGGATCTTGGCCTTCAGCATCGCCACTTCGCGGGCCGCTTCTCCGTCCCCGGGATTTTCCCGAAGCCTCCGTTCCGCCTCGTTCAGAGCGATGCGATCCCCGAGGAGTTGGGCCTGCAACTGCTGCGCCGACTGCAACAGCTGCACCTGGGCCTGCACCAGTCCCACGCCCTGGCCCACTTGACCCAATCCCTGGCCGATCTGACCCACGGCTTCACCCAGTCCGCCCACGGCCTGACCCAAGCCGCCGACGGCTTGACCCAAGCCTTCCATCCCCTGGCCGATCTGCTCAAAGGCGTCCTTCATCCCCGCCTGGGCATCGGGGTATACCGTCAGGCGCATATTCCGGAGATCCTCGACGGAGGTGATCTTCTGGTCGACGCGCACCGGCATATCCAGCCGGTCCACGCGCAAATCTCCCACCGGAATGGAAACGTTGTTCCCCTGCAGCGCCTGCTGCACCTGTTGGGAAGTCAAATTGTATTTTTTCAGTTTGTCCGGCTTGAGCCGAACCACCACCGCCTTGGGACCCTGCCCCTTGACATCGACCCGGCCGACGCCGGCGACCGACTTCAAGGCCGGCTCCACTTCCTCCTTCACCCATTTCTCCAGTTCCTCCGGGTCCTTGTCCTCGCTGTACAGGCTGACGATCATCATGGGGAAGGTGTCGAAGCCGAAGCGGTTGAAGGTGGTTTCCATCGCTTCGTCGGGAAGCTGGAGCCGGTTCACCGCCTCTTCCATCTCTTGCTGGGTCTTGTCCAAATCGGCATCGAAATCAAATTCCACCACCACGACCGAGGTGCTGTCCGCCGAAATGGACTGTACCTTTTTCGCCCCCTTCGTTCCCATGAGCGCCTGCTCGATGGGCTGGGTCACCTTTTCGTCCACGTCCTCCGGCGACGCTCCGGGATAGGGGGTGATCGCGACGATCACCGGAAAAGAGATGTCCGGCATCGCTTCCATCTTCATCTGTCCCGCCGAATACACCCCGCCGAAGGTGACGAGAAGAACCAAGATGAGTACGGCGGCCACATTTTTCAGGGAAAAGCGGGTCAACCAGCTCAAAACGGAATTCCTCCTTGTCGCAAAAATCGTATACCCGGTGTCGACCATATCCATGAAAGGTGTCGGCATGTGCTTCGGCGCGGTTTCGTCTCGGGCTTTTGCCGCATCCCTGAAGCTTCGTCTGACGCATCCCATTCACCCGGGCCGGGACTCCGACAAACCGACGGGGAGCCGACTGTTTCTCCCGCCGGAAAGGAAATGAGGCGTAAGAAATCCGGCAACCAATCGAGGACCTGCGTCAGGGCGTCAAATGCCGCATCCGACCGGAATTCTCCGTGGAAGTTCCCTTCGCTGGGCAAACCTCCACGTTACGGCGATCCCGCGGGGATCTTCATCACACCCTTCAGGAAACACTATCCTCTCCAAAGGGATTTTTTCCTTTTCTCCCACTCTTCATCAAGTCCGTCCAGCCGCTCCAGGCAGAGATCATGCAGCGCCTTCATCTCCATCAACCTCCGCCTGGCCGTTTCAAAGCTTTCCCTCTGTTCCTCGGGATAAGAGGTCGGAAAATCCGCGAGGATGCTTTCCAGAAACGAAGAAATATGGCGCATCGCCGCAAGGCTGATCCGGATGGATACCAAGCCGGCATCCTCCGCCAGCTGGTAATAGTCCCGCCGATCGCCAAGGCGGGAAACCTTTACGCACAGCCCCATCCTCTCCAGGGCGCGGATGCGGATGCTGACCGCCGCCTTGGTCACTCCCAGCCGGTCGGCCATTTCCTGCAAACCGAGCGGCTTCTCGGAGAACAAGAGCAGAGAAAACAGGTGCCCGTTCAGCGGACTGTTCCCGCTCCACTTGAAGGAGCGGGCGATCTCTTCTCCGAGCCGGTTCTTGATATCCTCCAAATCGCGGAAGATAAGCCTTCACCCTTTCAGATTATTAACGTTAACAAGGTTAAAAATATCATTAACGATGTTGATTATAAAAAATCGCCCTTTTCCGTGTCAACAGGGTTCCGGGCGGAAGGCGGACCATGCGATTGATAGAGCGATCCGATTGGAGTACAATGCTTTTACAGAGGAAGAAATCCAGACAGCAGGATACACGCGCCGTCAACACGTTACCGCAAACGGAGGTTGAACCATGTCCCTCATCTTCGAACCCTACACGCACAAAAACGTGACCCTTTCGAACCGGATCGTCATGTCGCCGATGTGCATGTATTCGGCGACCCGTGAAGGAGAGGTGACCGACTGGCACATCGTCCACTACGGGACGAGGGCCGTCGGCAGGGTCGGAATGATCATGCTGGAGGCCACCGCCGTGGAAAGCCGCGGGCGGATCAGCGACCGCGACCTGGGCATCTGGAGCGATCATCATGTGGACGGCCTGAAAAAAATCGTCGATTTCGCCCACGACCAAGGGGTGAAGATCGGGATCCAGCTGGCCCACGCCGGGCGAAAGGCGGAGCTGGACGAGCCGATCATCGCCCCCAGCGCCGTCCCCTTCGACGAACGGAGCAAGATGCCCCAGGAAATGACCAAAGCCCAGATCGAGGAAGTGATCCGGGCTTTCCGGGAAGGGGCGCGCCGGGCGGATGCGGCCGGCTTCGACGTGGTGGAAATTCACGCGGCCCACGGATATCTGCTCCACGAGTTTCTCTCCCCCATCGCCAACCGGAGGGAGGACGAATACGGCGGCTCCCTCGCCGACCGCTTCCGGATGCTGAGGGAGGTGGTGCGGGCCGTCCGGGAGGTTTGGACGGCGGATCGTCCCCTGTACGTGCGCATCTCCGCCGTCGATCACGACGAGAGGGGGCTCACCCTGGAAGACAGCGTGGAAATCGCTCGTCTGTTGAAGGAAGAGGGCGTCGACCTGATCGACGTCTCCTCCGGCGGCATGGTGCCGAAGCCCCCGGCCCGGGTGTACCCCGGCTATCAAGTGCACTATTCGGAAACCATCCGGAAAGAGGCGGGCATCCCCACCGGCTGCGTCGGCATGATCACCACCCCG
Organism: Planifilum fimeticola; assembly: GCF_003001905.1. NCBI lineage: Bacteria > Bacillati > Bacillota > Bacilli > Caryophanales > Thermoactinomycetaceae > Planifilum > Planifilum fimeticola. Next base: position 67,013 of record NZ_PVNE01000006.1, on the reverse strand, counting down.
GAGCAGGCGGAAGAAATCCTCGGAAACGGGCGCGCCGATCTCGTCTTCCTGGGAAGGGAACTCCTCCGCAATCCCTACTGGGTGATCGACGCCGCCCGCCGGCGCGGCCTTTCCTTTGACGGAGCCCGGCAATACGAGCGGGCGTATCGCTAAAGGCACCCGATGGCCGAACCGCCTTCTTTCGACGGGTCGCCGCCGATGGCGGCGGCCTTTTGATTTTCCATCGCCCGCCGACAAAGCCCGGTTGCATCTCCCCCCTTTTCACCCCATAATCAGGGTGGGAAGGAAGAATTGGGTGAAGGTGAAACGCGGTGAAGAAGATCATCCATCTGGATCTCGACGCCTTTTTCGCCAGTGTGGAACAGCTGGACAATCCAAAGTTGCGGGGCAAACCGGTCATCGTCGGCGGCACGGGAAAGCGCGGCGTGGTGTCCACCTGCAGTTACGAAGCCCGCGCCTTTGGCGTGCGATCGGCCATGCCCATGGCGATGGCCCGCAAGTTGTGCCCGCACGGGGTTTTTTTGCCGGTGAGGCATGAACGGTACCGGGAAAAATCCCGAGAGGTTCGCCGCATCTACACCCGGTACAGCGATCTCGTCGAAACCGTGGGCCTGGACGAAGCCTACCTAGACGTCTCCCACTATCCCGATGCCGTGCCGATCGCCCGGGAACTGAAAGAAAGGGTCCGGGCTGAGACGGGACTGACCTGCAGCATCGGCCTCTCTTACAACAAATCGATGGCCAAGATCGCCAGCGATTTGAAAAAGCCGAATGCCTTCGTGATCATCCGGCCGGAACAGGCTTTGCACATTTTGAAGGATCTGCCGATCGGGGCGCTGCACGGGATCGGAAAAAAATCCCAGGAACGCCTGAAAAAAATGGGCATCCGCACCGTCCGCGACTTTTGGCGATTGCCCTTGGAAGAAGTGGTCCAGATGTTCGGCAAGTTCGGCTACGATCTGTACTACCGGGCCCGGGGAAAAGACGATCGGGAAATCGTCACCAACCGTCCCCGCAAATCCCACTCCCGCGAAACCACTCTGGCCGAAAATCTGTACGACCGGGAATCGGTGGCCCGAGTCGCCAGGAGTCTGCTTGAGAAAGTGCAGCAAAAGCTGTCCGATGAGGAGTTCCCCCAAACCCTGACGCTGAAAATCAAATATGCGGACTTCACCGTCCACTCCAAACAGCGAACGGTCCGCGAACCTTTCCCCGACTGGCCGAAAATCCTGGAGGAATTGCTGGATGCCTTCGACTACTCCCCCGGCATCCGCCTGGTCGGGGTGGGTTTTTCCAATTTCGCAAAGCGGTCGGAAGTGATGTATGAACAGCTCTCGCTCCCCCTGGGGGACGAATTGCTCTGACGACCCCGTCATCCCCCGGCGCGGAAACCCTTCCCGCAGTCCCCATCCTCCGCCGGCCGGCGGAGGAGGCAAACTTCCGGTCCGCTCAGCGCTCTCCCCCCTGAATCCCCGCTTTCCAGAACTCGATCCCCCCTGCCGCCAACAACAGGCTGAAAAAAAGGAAAAAGGGAGGGATGTCATTCCACCTGGGTGCCGCAGGCGCGCGATGGGCGCTCACGGCGTCGGCCAGGTTGTACAGGGCTTCAACCACATATCCCCCGACCCACACCAGTACGCCCGAAAGGAAGAGAGCAGAGCCGATTACCGCATTTACCGCCTGATTCCGCGCAGTCCATCGCTTCGCAAGAGAACCCGGTCGGAAAATCCGGGAAAGGAGGTACTATCCATCATAGGGAGCCCCTCCGCAAATCGCCTTGGGGTGGAGTGCCGAAGGGCAGGAAGAAAAAAACGAGCTTCCGCTTCGCTTCCGTGCAGGCGGGCCGTCTGACGGGCCTCCTGCCAAGCACCCGTGACGGAAAGGGGGCCGAAGCCCCCGACGTTCAACCGACCGGTCCTAGGTGTTTCGTTCCCTTTCACCGCCGCCTCTTTCCCGTTTCTCCTCCCCTTGCCGAATCACCCGGATCGGATTGCCGGCCACAAAGGCGCCGGGGGGGACGTCTCGGTTGACGACGGATCCGGCCCCGACCACCGCCCGGTCGCCGATGACCACCCCGGGGAGGACCGTGGTGTTGGCCCCGATCATCACCTGGTCGCCGATCACCACGTCCCCCAGCCGGTACTCGTCGATCAGATACTCGTGGGCCAACAGGGTGGTGTTGTAGCCGATGATGCAATCGCGGCCGACGCGGATCCGCTCGGGAAACATCACGTCGATCATGGCCATCATTCCGAAGGCGGTCTTCTCCCCGACCTCCATCCCCAAGAAGGTGCGGTACATCCAGTTTTTCAAGCCGAGAAAGGGAGTGTAGCGGGCGATGTGAATCACGAGGGCGTTCCTAAGCACCTTCCAAAAGGAAACGGTCCGGTACACCTGCCAGAGGGAATTGCTTCCCTCCACGGGAAAACGTTCCGTTCGCCGCATGTTCATCCGCCTCCGGACTCCGCATCAATTTCCACGATGTTTAACAGATCCTCCATCTCCTCCAGCACGTGATCGGGGGAGAGGGCCAGGAGCTCCTCCTTGCCGTGCCAGCTCCAGGCCACCGCCGCCGCATCCACGCCGGCCCGCCGTGCCGCCAACAGATCGAAGCGGCTGTCCCCCACCATCAAAGTCCGGGCGGGGTCGGCCCCGACCGCTTCCATCGCCCGGAGGATCGGGTCCGGGTGGGGCTTGGGCCGCCCGGCCTCCCCGTAGCAGACGACCGTTTTCATCCATTTGTCCAGCCCGAACAGGGAAAGTCCCTTCTCGACGGTGATCCGCTGCTTGTTGGAAACCACCCCCAGGGCAACCCCCGCCCGGTGCAATTTCTCCAGCACCTCGGGTACCCCCGGAAACAGCTTGACCCAATCGTCGTGACAGGCCAGGTTGTGCTCGCGGTAGGTTTGCACCATCGCCTCCCACTGCTCGGGATCCAACCTCCGCATCGTGTCATGCAAAGGCTCCCCCAGGCAGGAGAGGATCTCTTCCCGGCTGTATTTCCCCGGGCAGTGCCTGCTCAGGGTGTGCTCGTAGGAGGCCAGGATCAGGTCGTTGGTGTCGATCAGCGTCCCGTCCAGGTCGAAAAGGACGGTTTCGTATCTCATGCGTGATCCCCCCGGACGGAAACGGAAGCCCCGCGGTCCTTCGGCCACAGCCAGGCCACCGTGACGGTGAGGAAAATCGCCGCCCCCAGCCGGATCAGCAGGAGGGCGAAGATGTTGACTCCGAGGGGGACGAACAGGAGGGTATCCTCCACCACCGCGTGGCAGGCGGCCAGAAAGAGAATGATCAGCGTCATCTCCCGACGGGAAAACTGCTGCTCCCGGGCCTGCTGGATGATGACGCCCGCCCCCATCGCCAGGCCGAACAGGAGGCCGCCGGCCATGGTGACGGCCCCCCGAGGATCCAAGCCCAAGGGTCGCATCAGGGGCTTCATCCACCCGGCGAAGCGGTCCAACACCTGAATGTCCTTGAGCACCTGGATGCCGATCATCAGGGGAATCACCACCAACGCCAGCTGAAGCGCGCCCGTCAGGGCCGTCTTGAGGGCGAGCAGAATGATTTCCCCCCAGCCCTCCGGCACATCCTCAGCGGCGCCCACCCATCCGAAGGACGCCCGTTCGCCGCCGCCGCTCCACAGGATATGAATCAACAGCGCCGAGATCAACGCCAAGCCGATGCGGACCGAGGCTACCAGAAAGGGGTTGAGCCCCACCCGGCGGCAGAGGGCGGTTTCCACGAGCAGGTTGTGGGAGAAGCTGAGCATCACCGCCAGGATCAGGACCTGTTTCACCGTCAGATCCATCGTCAGAATCGCCCCGATGGCGGCGTACAGATTGAGCAGATTGCCCAGGGCGAGGGGAACCGCCGCTTCCCCCGGCAGTCCGAACCAACCCATCAGGGGGGTGAGCCCCTCCACCAGCCATTCGATCACGGGAGTGTACTTCAGCACGCTGACCACCAGGGTGACGGGCAGGATCACCTTGGTCAGTTCCCAGGTTGTCTCCAGACCGGATCGCCAACCGCGACGCCAATCGATCTTCCTCATCCCGAAACCCTTCCTTCGGACTCCAGGTAAGACTGGCGGGCATATCCCAGGCCCCTGCGCAACAGGATCAGGAGAATTCCCGCCAAGGCCAGACAGAGGCTGACCAGCTGCGCGATCCGAACGTTTCCGCCGGACAGCGCCCCCGGTTCAAAGAGGAGGTTCATCGGCGCCCAAAGGGCCTCCAGCAGTCCCGCCAGCCACTCCGGGCCATTGAAGGCGAGGCTGTCCGTGCGCAGCCCTTCGATGAAAAAGCGCCCCAGGGAATACCAGATGAGATAGCTGAACAGGAGCTCCCCCCGCTTCGGGTTGACACGCCGCAGGAGCAGAAGAAGCAGGAACCCCGTCAGATTCCAAACCGATTCGTACAGAAAGGTGGGATGATAATATACGCCGTCTATGTACATTTGCTCAATGATCCAATCCGGCAAGTGCAGGCTCTTCAGGAAATCCAGGCTGACCGGCCCCCCGTGGGCCTCCTGGTTGACGAAATTGCCCCAGCGCCCGATCGCCTGCCCCAAAATGATGCTGGGCACCACGATGTCCGCCGTGAGGAGAAAGGGCATCCCCCGTTTCCGGAGAAAGAAATAACCCGCGAGAAATGCGCCGATCAACCCGCCGTGGATGGCCAGACCGCCCTTCCAAACGGCGATGATGTCCCCCGGGTTCTGGGCGTAGTAATCCCACTCGAAGAGGACGTAATAAAGCCGCGCCCCGAGAATCGCCGCGGGGATCACCCAGACCACCATGTCGAGGAACAGATCGCTGTCCAGCCCGTGCCTTTTTCCTTCCCGAACGGCCAGCCACAGCCCGACCAGCGCCGCTGTTCCGAGAATGATACCGTACCAATGAATCTTTATCGGTCCCAGGGATAGGGCAACCGGATCGATCACCTGTGCAAACAACATCCGATGGCGCTCCCTTCAAAGATAGGTTTCGTGTCCCGTGTTCTTTTCCCATTGTAACCTAGATCATATCAAAAAAGAATGCAGGCGTCCCGAAGAGCCCTAAAAAGACCCATTCCCTCGTGTTTACAGGAAGAAAAGGGGATCCTTCCCGTCTTGGCCGAATCAAGTCCTCCGGCGCGACGATGGACGGGCTATCGGAAGTACCGGATGAAATATATGTAATATTTAGAATTTAATCTGCCGATACAAAAAAAGCCGTTGTTCCGCATCCTCCCGGCACTTCCGGAGCGGATAACGGCACGGCGATCCCTCTGGCACCAATAAACGATATACAACAAGTTCCCCGAAGTGATTGAGATCATGAACGAACGCATCCCATTTGAAGGTTGCCCGCACCGCGCCATGAATCACAGTTCCATCCGACCCGGGCCTAAAAGCAAAAGGGAGCATTCCGCTCCTTCGCTTTCGGCTTTGACGGTTCCCACCCCGGCAGTCCGGAAGGTAAAGGCCCGACAGACCTGACCCGGACGACGGATTGCAGCGATCGACCCTCCCCCACGGGCGATGGTGCCGGTGCGGCGCCTGCGGAACCCGCTCCTGCTGGCCTCATCCGATCTTCCTCGGGATAATCAGTCCAGTTCCTCGGCTTCGTCGATCGCTGCGTTCAGCCTCTGGGCGAAGCGTCGGGCGGCGTTGTGGCCCATCTTTTTCAGCCGAAAGTTCATCGCCGCCACCTCGATGATCACCGCCAGGTTGCGGCCCGGCCGGACAGGGATCGTGAGCTGGGGAAGCTCGGTCCCGATGATGCGGATTCGCTCTTCATCCAAGCCGAGGCGGTCATACTGGCGGTCTTCCTGCCAGGCCTCCAGGCGGATCGCCAGGGAAATCTTTTTGTAGTCCCGGACTGCGCCGGCCCCGAACAGGGTCATCACATCGATGATGCCCAGCCCCCGGATCTCCAGGAGATGCCGGATCAGCTCCGGCGCGTGGCCGACCAGGGTTTCTTCTTCCGTCTGGATGATCTCCACGGCGTCGTCGGCGACGAGCCGATGGCCCCGCTTGATCAGCTCCAGGGCGGTTTCGCTCTTTCCGATCCCGCTGGCACCCATCAGGAGCACCCCGACGCCGTACACATCGACGAGCACACCGTGCAAGGTGGTCTTGGGCGCCAAGCGCTTCTCCAGGTAGTTGGTCACCTTGCTCCCGAACTTGGTCGTCGACAGGGACGTGCGCAGGACGGGGATCCCCTTTTCCTTCGCCGCGTCGCTCAGTTCCTTCGGAGCCTGCTGATTCCGGGTGATGCAGAAGCAGGGGGTGCGATCATCGCAAAGGCGGCGGGCCCGTTCCTTGCGGATCGCCTCCGGCAGTCCCTCGATAAAGGTGAGCTCCGTCCTCCCCAGCAATTGGAGCCGCTCGGCGGGATAATAGGTGAAGAATCCGGCCAGTTCCAGCCCCGGCCGATACAAATCGCTCGTCGAGATGGTCCGGCCAAGCCCCTCCCATCCGGTCAAAATCTCCAGGTCAAATTGCTGCATCAGCTCTTGAACGGTTACCTCTTTACCCACTTCTTCACCCCCTTCCCGGTCATAAAGGTGAAAAGGGCCGCCGGCGATGCCGGCCGCCCTCATTTTACAACACCGCTACTTCCGTTTCTTTGTCAAAAACATGGCATTTATTCATATCCAGGGCCAGTTTGACCTGGGCGCCGGGGCCGTACTGAGTACGGGCGTTCACCCGGGCGGTCAGCCATTTTTCACCGACGCCGCTGAGGTAGAGATACATCTCGGAACCCATGTGTTCCGCAACCTCCACTTTGACTTCCACCGCGCTGTCCGGGGAGGCTTCCAGGAAGACCGGCTCGTCGTGAATGTTCTCCGGCCGGATCCCGAAGACCACCTCTTTGCCGACATATCCGCCGTCCCGGAGGGTCTTCGCCTTGCCGTCGGGAATTTTCACCTGCAGTCCCTTGGTCCGGAAGTAGACGTCCCCGCCTTCCTCAAAGAGGGAGCCCTCGATGAAGTTCATCGCCGGGGAGCCGATGAAGCCGGCGACGAACATGTTGGCGGGATGCTCGTAGATCTCCGTCGGCGTGGCCGCCTGCTGGATCACCCCGTCCCTCATCACCACGATCCGGTTCCCCATGGTCATCGCTTCCGTCTGGTCGTGCGTCACGTAGATGACCGTCGTCTCCAACCGCTGATGCAGCTTGCTGATCTCCGTCCGCATCTGGACGCGCAACTTGGCATCCAGGTTGGACAAGGGCTCGTCCATCAGGAACACCTGCGGCTCCCGGACAATCGCCCGCCCCAGGGCCACCCGCTGCCGCTGTCCGCCGGACAAGGCCTTCGGCTTGCGGTCCAGAAGGTGTTCAATGTCCAGGATTCGTGCCGCCTCCCGAACCCGCTTGTCGATTTCGTCCTTTTTGAATTTGCGCAATTTGAGCCCGAAGGCCATGTTGTCGTACACATTCATGTGCGGATACAGGGCGTAGCTCTGGAACACCATGGCGATGTCCCGATCCTTGGGCGGCACGTCGTTCACCAGTCGATCCCCGATGTACAGCTCGCCCTCGCTGATTTCCTCCAGCCCGGCGATCATCCGAAGCGTGGTGGATTTCCCGCAGCCGGAGGGACCGACCAAGACCAGAAATTCCTTATCCTCGATATCCAGGTGAAAATCCTTGACTGCGGTCACATCTCCGAACCGCTTGTACACGTGATTCAACCGAACCCTTGCCAAGCGCTCCTCCCCCTTTTGTCAGCATGTTCAGTTTCATTCTAGCGGAAATCTGCTGAAAAAAACCATGTGGGAATGCACAAAAAAAGACGGGAGCGGTTTGGGCAAACTGCACAAATCCCCTCTACCCGCTTCCCTTGGCGCTCAACAGCAGGGCCAGTCGCATCGCCACCGCATCCTCAAACCGGCGGGCATCCAGCCCGGTTTCCTGCTTGAGCCGATCCAGCCGGTAGACGAGGGTGTTGCGGTGAAGGTGCAAACGGCGGGCGGCCTCGCTCACATTGCCGTCGAGGCGGAAAAAGACTTCCAGCATCCGCCGCCATTCGACCTCCTCCCAAAAGGGAACGGGCGAAAGATCGCTCAAAAAGGCCTCCGCCTCTTCCCGGCCGATCTGATCGAGAAGGCGTTCCAGCCGGAGCTGCCAGGTCCCGTGAACCGCCTGTTCCGGATAAAAGGTCCTGCCCAACCGTCCCGCTTCGCGCAGGGAGGCGAGGGCGCCGGGCAGTTCACGGGGGGATTCCACCGGAGGATGAACCATCACCCGGACCCGTTCCCCCGCTTCGCTGGTGACGACGTCAGCCAGTCCCTCGGCTGCCCCGAGCAACACTTCCTGCCACGGCTCTCCTCCGTCGGTATCGACCAGCGCCCAGGGTACGAGGAGCAGCATTTCCCCCGGATAGAGCGGCAGAATCCAGGTTTTCCCTTCAAAATAGCGGGCGAGAATGCGCCGGATCTCCTCCGATCCCTGCCCGCGGATGGCCCCGCGATGAACCACGTAAAAGGGAACACGCCGGTCCCAGGGAAGCCCATCGACGTCGGGAGGCGGTTCCGAAGGGCGGTCTCCCTTCAGCCAGCGGATGAGAGGGGTCATGTCCCCAGCGGGCTCCTCCTCCTTCCGCTCCCATTCGGTGAGCAGAAGCCGGACGAGGGAAACCTCCCGGGTAGAGAGGTTTCCCTCCACCTCCAACCAGACCGTCTCCCCTTCCCCGTTGTCCCTGCGAAGGGGAAAGCGCGCGCCCTTTCCTTCCTGCCCGTTCCGCTCCTTCCGGAGCCGGACGGGGAGGCCGAGGGCACGGCTCAATTTGCGGATGAAGTGTTGTAAGTCCGGATCCATCGCTGTCCCGCCTTTTGCAGCCGATTTGATGGAAGTCTTGACGCGAATAACCGGTGTGAAAAAACCCCGTTCGGAAGGGAGAAGAGATCCGTGTACAAAGGGGAAACGGCTTCACCCCGTCACCGCAATCAGCGGTCGCCGCTCCGCCGGGAATCGGTCGAGCCGGGGACTGCCCGCCTCCCGCCTAAAAAGCCGCCACCCCGCCGTCGGCGCGGGGTTCCGTTCCGCCGACCAGCGCGTCCCCGATCCGCCAAATGATCTGACCGCGGCCGAAGGAGGCGGAATCGGATAGAACCCGGATATCATGCCCCTTTCGGACCAGGGCCTCCGCGATGTGATTGGGGAAGAGCTGCTCCACCAGCACCTCCCTCCCCTTCACCCATTGCCAGCGCGGGGCGTCCAGGGCGGCTTGGGGATTCAGGCGGCGATCGATGGTGTTGACGATCACCTGGAGGTGCCCCTGGGGCTGCATAAAGCCGCCCATCACGCCGAAGGAGCCGACGGCCCGCCCGTCCCGGGTCAAAAAGCCGGGGATAATCGTGTGGTACGGGCGTTTGCCCGGCTCCAGGCAATTGGGATGGCCGGGATCCAGGGTGAAATTGCACCCCCGGTTGTGCAGGCTGATGCCCGTTCCCGGGACGACCAGACCGGAGCCGAATCCCATGTAGTTGCTCTGGATAAAGGAAACCATGTTCCCCTCGCCGTCCGCCGCGGCCAGATAGACGGTACCGCCCCTCGGCGGACTTCCCGGGAGGGGATCGGAGGCGCGCTCCCCGATCTGTTTCCTCCGCTCTTCGGCGTAAGCATCGGAAAGCAGCTCCGCCACCGGCACCTCCCTGCAGCGTGGGTCGGCGATCCACCGCTTCCCGTCCGCAAAGGCCAGCTTGATCGCCTCGATCTGCCGGTGAACCGATGCCACACCAAATTCGGCTGGATCAAACCCCTTCAGCAGGTTGAGGGCCATCAGGGTGATGAGCCCCTGGCCGTTGGGAGGAAGCTCCCACACCTCAAACCCCCGGTAGTTCACCTGGATCGGGGTCACCCATTCCGGGGAGAAGGCGGCCAGGTCCTCCGCACGCAAATAGCCCCCGTGTGTGCGGGAAAAAGCGTCGATTCGCTCGGCCAGTTCCCCCCGGTAAAAGGCCTCGGCCCGGGTTTCGGCGATGGCCTGCAGGGTCTTCGCGTGGTCCGGAGAGCGCCACCGCTCTCCGATCTCCGGCGCGTCTCCCCCAGGGGCGAAGGTGTCAAACCAGGGGGCGAACAAATCTCCGTCAAGCCGGCGATACACCTCCGCCGCCCGTTTCCAGTGCTTCCCCAACACCGGCGTGAGGGGAAAACCCTCCTCCGCGTAACGGATCGCCGGAGCCAGCACTTCCGTCAGGGGAAGCCGCCCGAAGCGCCCCGAACAGGCGGCCCAGGCGGCCGGAGCGCCGGGCACGGTGACCGGAAGCCAGCCGAATCGGGGCATCTCCGCATGACCCGCCCTTTTTACGGCCTCGAGCGAAATTCCCTTCGGCGCGGGGCCGCTGGCATTCAATCCGTACAATCGACCCTGAAACCAGATGAGGGCGAAGGCATCCCCGCCGATCCCGTTGGAGGTGGGCTCCAAGACGGTCAGGCTGGCGGCGGTGGCGATGGCCGCGTCGACGGCGTTCCCCCCCTTTCTCAGCATCTCCAGGCCGGCCTGGGCGGCCAGGGGCTGAGAGGTGGCCACCATCCCTCCGGAGGCGTACACGGCCATCCGGCGGGACGGATGCGGATAGTACAGGGGATCAAATTGCAGCACCGACCCCACCCCTTATGATTTGGTCAATTCCGCATGCTCTTCCAGATTCCGTTCAGCGCCCAGGAGATAACGCTGACGATGATCGCTCCGAAGAAGGCGCTGAGAAAACCGTCGACTTCAAATCCGGAGACGAAGGCGCCCACCAGCCAGAACAGCAGGGCATTGATGACGAAAATAAACAATCCCAGCGTCAGGAAGGAGATGGGCAGGGTGAAGAAGACCAGCACCGGTCGGATCACGGTATTGACGATCCCCAGAATCAGCGCGGCCAACAGGGCCGTTCCGAATCCCTTCACCTCGATTCCGGGAACCAACTGGGCGGCCAGGAAGACGGCCAGTCCGTTCAGCAGCAGCCTGACGATCAGGCCCATCCTATCGCTCCTTTCAGCCATCAAGCTCCTTTCAGATCATCCAGCACTTCGACGAGGACGGACTCCACCTCTTCGGCGATTCCCTTCAGCTGTTCATCGCCGGTGAGGCCGAAGAGAACAGTCAGTCTCGCCATGCCGATCCGGGTTTTCCCCGTTTCGCGGTCCTTGTACACGACCACCCTGCAGGGAAGGAAATAGCCCCCCTTCTGGTTCCGGGTCAACACCTTTTTGGGTATCTCCGGATTGCACACTTCGAGGACGCGATACTCCTGGTCCAGGTGAATCCCCTTCTCCAGCAGCTTGACGGGAATGTCCAGCTTCCACAGTACGCTGAATTTGCGTCGTGCCAATGCTTCTTCCACCGAACGCACGGCTTCATCCACCGTCAGTCCGGTCTCCACGGTGTAGTCGAACATCGGTTACCCTCCTCGATCACTGTTGACACCTTTATTGTATATCAAAAAAGCTCGCGAGTCCCTGCCCGTAAAACCGATAAGCTTCATCCCCGCAGTAGGCCCCTTCCCCCCCTTCACCGCTTTTCAGCTTTGAAAAACCCCGGCGAGCCGGCACCGCGACTTGTCTGACAATGACGCTTTCGGTCCGGGCGGAACGGCGTACATCTTTTGTCGCACGACACACATCAATAAGTATTGAGAAAAGTAATAAAATCATGCTATAATGCAGCCACCACTTCAAGAATGACAGATCCTGAAGCCGAGGCTGCAGAAGGGACGAACATTACATGTTGGAAGAACGGATTCGAAGCCGTTTTCATCAGCTTACCAACGGTCAGAAAAGGGTGGCGAAATATTTGTTGGATCACCCGGAGGAGCTGGTCGTCCGTTCCGCCGCCGATATCGGAAACGCCGCGGGGGTCAGCGAAACGACGGTGATCCGCTTTTGTCACGCCTTGCACTACAGCGGGTACGCCGAACTTCAGAAACAGATCCGCCAAGGATTGATTCAGCCGAAAAGCGGCCTGGAGAAGTACCGCGCTTCCAAACAGGATCTTGCGACGCAGCCCCACTTTTACGCGCAGGTGATGCGAAAAGACCTTTCCAATCTGGAGCGTGCGATCGCCCAGATCCGCGAGAAGGATTTGGATGTGGCCGCCCGGAGAATCGCCGAGGCCGGTCGGGTGGTGGTGGTCGGCATGCGGACCTCTTACGCCGCCGCCCATTGGCTCTCTTTCATACTCAATCTGGTACGGGGAAACACCAGGCTGTACCGCCCGGACACGGATGACATCCTGGAGATGACGGCGGATGCGGGCAGTGAGGATGTATGGATCGCCATCTCCCTCCATCGATACGCGAAAGCCACGATCCAAATCGCCGAGAGGGTCGGCCAAAAAGGGGCCTTTGTAATCGGGCTGACCGATTCGCCGGTAGCCCCCCTGTCCGACGTCAGCGATGTGACGTTAACCATCGATTCTTCCCCCACTTCCACCATCGATGCGGCACCGATGCTTTTCTCTCTCATGAACGCACTGGTGAGCGGCGTGGTCATCCGCGATCGGGAACGCTTTGAACGGCGGCGCGCCGCATACGATTCCACGCAGATGGAAGATCTTTTCGTGCAGGAGGAATTTTAGCATGAATCCCGCAGTGAAAAAGTTGGAACCCATAATTATGGAAATTTTTCAACATCTGCACAACCACCCGGAGATCAGCTGGCAGGAATATGGGACAACGTCCTATGTTGCGGGGCTGTTGGAGCGCCACGGATACCGGACAAGGCGGTTTGAGGATTGTACCGGGGTGGTCGGGGAGATCGGTTCCGGCCGGCCCGTCGTGGCGCTCCGGGCCGACATGGATGCCTTGTGGCAGGAAGTGGACGGCCGCTTCCAGGCCAACCACTCCTGCGGTCACGATGCGCACATGACCATGGTCCTCGGCACCATATTGCTCTTTCAACGGATGGGGTACTATCCGCCCGGAACTTTTCGCGTCATCTTTCAGCCTGCCGAGGAGAAGGGAACCGGGGCCCTGAGAATGGTGGAGAAACAGGTCATCCGGGACGCGGATTACTTGTACGGCGTCCACCTGCGCCCCGTACAGGAACTGAAAAACGGGACCGCCGCTCCGGCGATCCTCCACGGAGCCGCCCGCTTTATCACCGGTGAAATCATCGGAAGCGAGGCCCATGCTGCACGTCCCCATCTCGGCATCAACACCATTGAAGTGGGGGCTTCCTTCGTTCAGGAGCTCAGCCGCATCCGCCTGGACCCGATGGTGCCCCATTCCGTCAAAATGACCCGTTTCACCGCCGGTTCCGAAAGCGGAAACATCATCCCCGGCCGGGCCAGGTTCAGCCTCGACCTGCGGGCGCAGACCAACCGCATCATGGATGGAACTGACTTCGCGCGTTCACCACATCGCGAAAAGTTTGGAGCGCTTGCACCGTGTGGAAATCCGCCTCACCGACACGGCCTACACGGCCGCGGCGGAACGGAACGAAGAGGCGGAACGGCTGATGGCACGAGCGATCCGGGATGCGCTCGGCCCCGAGCGGCTGGCGGAACCGATCGTGACGCCCGGAGGGGAGGACTTTCACTTTTACCCCCTGAAAAACCCCCGGCTGAAAGCCACGATGTTGGGTCTCGGTTGCGGTTTGCGCCCGGGATTGCACCACCCGCAAATGACCTTTGATCGCGGTGCGCTCCTCAACGGGATCGACATCTTGTCTCGGGCGGTACAACTCACCTTTGCCCGTCATGAGGAGGGACATCCATGACGCGACCCATTGCCGTTCGGCGGCTCACCTCGCCGGACGAATTCAAAGCCGTGCAGCATTTGGAGAGAACCGTCTGGGGGATGGATCCGATTCCCATTCATCAAACGCTGACGGCCGTCAAAAACGGCGGCATTCTGATCGGCAGCTTCGACGGCGACCGCCTGGTCGGCTTCTGCTACGCGTTTCCCGGCTTTGACGGCAAACGAACCTACCTCTGTTCGCACATGATGGGCGTCGCCCCCTCCTACCGCGGGATGGGCCTCGGAAAGCGAATGAAATGGGCGCAACGCGAATGGGCCCTCTCCAGGGGCTATTCGCTGATCACCTGGACCTACGATCCCCTGGAAAGCGTCAACGCTTCCCTCAACCTGAACGCGCTGCGCGCCATCTGCAACACGTACGTCGAAAACTGCTACGGAGAGATGGACGATGTGCTCAACCGGGGCCTTCCGACGGATCGTTTTCAGGTGGAATGGTGGCTCGACAGCCCCCATGTGACGAACCCCGCCCCGCCGCCGACGACGATGGGTTTGCATCGCCGGGTGTGCGATTGGTCCGTCAATTCGGACGGAATGCCTCAACTGCCGGAAAACGTGGAACAAACCTTGGCGGGGGCAGAACACTTTCCGGATGGAACAGATTCCCTTCTGGTTCCCATCCCTGTCCGGTTCCAGCACATCAAATCCCGCGATCTGGTTCTGGCCCGGGATTGGCGCATGAAGACCCGGACGATTTTTCAGGCGCTCTTTTCGAAGGGTTACGCGGCCACAGGAACCCTTCGCCAATCGGGGGAACCGGTGCATTACTATGTCTTGCAACAGAGGGAGCGGCTCCGAATCGACACGTCGGCCGAAACAGAAAAGGGGGATAAATCATGAAGATCGCTCGCGTCACCCTGCGCCAGCTTCGCATGCGTCTGAAGGCCCCGTTTGTCACCAGCTTCGGTTCCTTCCTCGACAAGGACTTTCTTCTGGTCGAAGTGACCGATACGGACGGAACCAGCGGATGGGGGGAGTCGGTCGCTTTTTCCTCCCCCTGGTACAGCGAGGAAACGGTGAAAACCAACTGGCACATCCTGGAGGACTTTTTGATCCCGATCCTGTTTAAAGAGCCCGTTCGCCATCCGGGGGAGCTGTCGGCACGCTTCTCCCCCCTGCGGCGGAACAACATGGCGAAATCCGCATTGGAAGGAGCCGTGTGGGATCTGTACGCGCGGCGGAGCGGGCAGGCGCTGGCGGCGGCTTTGGGAGGGGAAAAAGCGGAGATCGAAGTGGGAATCAGCATCGGCATCCAGCCGACGATCACCGATTTGCTGCGGCTCATTGAAAGGCACGCGGCGGAAGGTTACCGTCGCATCAAAGTGAAAATCAAGCCCGGTTGGGATATCGAAGTGATCAAGGAAGTGCGCAGGCACTTCCCCGACATTCCCCTGATGGCCGATGCCAACTCCGCCTACCGGCTCGGCGACGCGGCCCGGTTGAAAGAACTGGACGCGTACAACCTGATGATGATCGAACAACCTCTGGCCTTCGATGATATCATCGACCACGCCGCCCTTCAGGCACAACTGTCCACACCGATCTGCCTGGACGAGAGCATCCACTCCGCCGAAGATGCGCGCAAGGCGATCGAACTGGGAAGTTGTAAGATCATCAATATCAAGATCGGTCGGGTCGGCGGATTGACCGAGGCCCGGCGAATCCACGACCTGTGCCTCGACCGCGGCATTCCCGTCTGGTGCGGGGGAATGCTGGAGTCCGGTATCGGTCGGGCTCACAACATTGCGATCACTTCCCTCCCCGGGTTTACACTGCCCGGAGATACCGCCGCTTCCTCCCGTTACTGGGAGCAGGACATCATCGATCCGGAAGTGATTGTGGAGAACGGCCGCATACGGATTCCGAAGAAACCGGGGCTCGGATTTGAGCCGGTTCGGAATCGGATGGATCAGCACACGATCCGAAGCCAAACCTACCGGCCATAATCGGTGGGGGTCAACACAGTAAAAAAGAGTGGGAGGGAATGCGGATTTACGTTGGGTTTGCTGAGCTGCTCGATAAAAGGACGAAAGACAGCGCCTCGGGCAGCTCACCCTGCATTCCCGGGATTCTGTCCCCAAGCGATCCGGTCGCCCGGCCGGCGGTACCGATGGCCGTGATCCGAATTGGGAATGATCTGCCGCCGTCAGCTTGATATCAAGAAGTGAGGGAATTTTGAACGGTATCCATGCCGGAAACAAAGCGGGTTCAGATTATCCGCCCCTTGCAGGGAGCAAAAAAGTGTCCTGTACGGACACTGAGATTGAAGTCAAACCCCCGGCCTTTTCTTTGAAAAAGGAACGGGGGTAGTCATTATATTTTTTTGTCGTTTTGAACCTCAGCAGCAAGGATTCGTTTCTCAGTTACCCGCATAAGCCTCCTGTATCGTGCATAACTGACCATAGGGGGGTAGCCGCCCCCTCTCTACTCTATCTGCCGCGATGTTTTTCCTTTCTCTTTTTCACTTTCAACTCCCGCCTTTTCGCGGCGAGCGCTTCTTTTCTCGCCTTTGCCGACTTCCTGCGCTCTTGTTTGCGCCTTTCATACTCGTGCTTTATCGCCATTTGCGCGTAAGTGGAAACGCCTTTTTGTTTCATTTCTTTCGCCGCTTGCCGTGCCAGTCGCTTGGGATTCACCTTTTTCTCCCTGCGGCGAGCAGAAACGTGTTCCCTGGATTCAGCGATCAACCGAAGCATGTTTCTTTGGACGAAGAGCAACACTTCGTTATCTTTGGGTTCTCTGCCAAAAACATATTGAGCCGCTTTCAGTCGGTCCCCGTCCCATTGCTCGATGACTCCCACCCAAAACTGGCCATTGAAAAAAACAGTCAGTTTCATTTCCTTCGTTCCCCCTCTTGTACATTCAAAAAGGGAATGATGGACATCCCGAGGGGGGAAGGTTACTGACACCGGAAATCTCCGTTTCCGATGCAACCGGACTACCAACCGGTTCGTGTTTTTACATTCCCTTATTAAGCAGCATTATTTTACATTTTGCCAATTGTGTTTATCCACTCATCTCATCATCAGTTGAGTCCGTTTTTGTGTAAAAAGGGTCTATTTGATAAGAACCATTCTCAAAAAACCTCAAGCGGACGACGCCGGATACCTGACAAATGCGTCCGTCATGCATTTCAAGAGTTTTTACCGTCATCGGCCACCGCCGCAAATTCAATGTCCGCCGGGTTTGTCAACAACCTCATTGTCGTCTTCTTCGACCTGGGGCAAAAAATCACAGCCCCGCCGTCCGTCAGGACGACGAGGCCAACTGTTCCTCCAACTCTCGGATTTGCCGCTCCATCCGCTCCCGGTCCCGTTTCAGGATCGGGCCGAGAAAGCGTCCCGTGTGGGAAGCTTGCACTCCGACGACTTCCTCCGGCGTCCCCTCCGCGACGATGGTGCCGCCGGCGTCTCCCCCCTCCGGACCGAGATCGATGATGTAATCGGCGGTCTTGATCACGTCCAGATTGTGTTCGATCACCAGGACCGTGTCGCCGTTTTCCACCAGCTGCTGCAACACATCCAGCAGGCGGGCGATGTCGTCGATGTGCAGGCCGGTGGTCGGTTCGTCCAGGATGTAGAGGGTGCGACCGTTGCTCCGCTTGTAGAGCTCCGATGCCAGTTTCACCCGCTGGGCCTCCCCGCCGGACAGGGTGGTGGCCGGTTGTCCCAGTTTCATGTAGCCGAGGCCCACATCGTAGAGGGTTTGCAGTTTCCGCTTGATGCGGGGGATGTTTTTGAAAAAGTCGAGGGCCTCCTCCACCGTCATCTCCAACACGTCGGAGACGTTTTTCCCCTTGTACTTGATCTCCAGGGTCTCCCGGTTGTAGCGCTTGCCCTTGCACACCTCGCAGGGCACGTAGACATCGGGGAGGAAATGCATCTCGATCTTGATGATCCCGTCGCCGCGGCAGGCTTCACAGCGCCCGCCCTTCACGTTGAAGCTGAAGCGCCCCTTCTTGTACCCGCGCACCTTGGCTTCGGGGGTGGAGGAGAACACCTCCCGAATGTCGTCGAAGACGCCGGTGTAGGTGGCCGGATTGGACCGGGGCGTGCGGCCGATGGGCGATTGGTCGATGTTGATCACCTTGTCCAGGTGTTCAATCCCCACAATTTCGTCATGATCGCCGGGAATCCCCTTCGCCTTGTTCAGCCGGCGCGCCAGAGCCTTGAGGAGCACTTCGTTGACCAGGGTACTCTTCCCCGAGCCGGACACCCCGGTGACGCAGACGAACAATCCCAGCGGAATGCGCACGTCGATGTTCTTCAGATTGTTCTCCCGGGCTCCGCGCACCTCCAGCCACTTGTGGTTCGGCCGGCGCCGCTCCTCCGGCAGGGGGATGAATTTTTTCCCGCTCAGATACTGGCCGGTGAGGGAGTCCGGGTTGGCCATCACTTCCTTGGGAGTGCCGGCGGCTACCACCCGGCCTCCGTGGGCGCCGGCCCCCGGTCCGATATCGATGATGTAGTCGGCAGCCAGCATCGTATCCTCGTCGTGCTCCACCACGATCAGGGTGTTCCCCAGGTCCCGCATCTGCTCCAGGGTGCGGATCAGCCGGTTGTTGTCCCTCTGATGGAGCCCGATGCTCGGCTCGTCCAGGATGTACAGCACCCCCATCAGGCTGGAACCGATCTGCGTCGCCAGGCGGATGCGCTGCGCCTCTCCCCCCGACAGCGTGCCCGCCGCCCGGTGGAGGGTGAGATAGTCCAAACCCACGTTGACCAGAAATCCGAGGCGGTTTTTGATCTCCTTCAACACCTGCCGGGCGATGGCTTCCTCCTTCTCGGTCAGCTTCAGCCCGTCGAAAAAGGCCATCGCATCCCGCACCGACAACCGGGTGACGTAATCGATGTTCTTCCCGCCCACATAGACATGGAGGCTTTCCCGGCGCAGCCGGGCGCCGCGACAGGTTTGACAGGGCTTCTCCGTCATGTAGGACTCGATCATCTCCCGCACATGATCGGAGCTGGTCTCCCGGTACCGGCGCGTCAAGTTGGGCACCACGCCCTCGTAGCGGACGGAAGTTTTCCGCCGGCCGCCGAAATCGCTCTCGTACTCAAAGGGAATCCGATCCGGCGCTCCGTACAGGAGCAGCCTCCGGCTCTCCTCGGACAAATCGGCGAAGGGCGTGTCCCGATCGATGCCGAAATGATCGCAGACCGCCTCCAGCAACTGCTCGTAATAGCTGCCGGGGGAGCCGGACCAGGGTTCAATCGCCCCTTCCCGGAGGGTTTTTCCCTTGTCGGGAACCACCAGTTCGGGGTCCACCTCCATCCGGCTTCCCAAACCGTCGCAGGCGGGACAGGCGCCGTAGGGGCTGTTGAAGGAAAACATCCGCGGGGAAAGCTCGTCGAGGCTGTAGCCGCACTCGGGACAGGCCAGATTTTGGCTGAACAGGAGCTCCTCCCCGTCCACCACGTCGACCAGCACCTGGCCTCCGGTCAGGTTGACCGCCGTCTCCAGGGAGTCCGCCAGGCGGGTTTCGATGCCCGGCTTCACCACGATCCGGTCGACCACCACTTCGATGGTGTGCTTTTTGTTCTTTTCCAGGCGGATCTCCTCGGTGAGCTCCCGCATCTCCCCGTCGACCCGGACGCGGACAAATCCCTCCCGGGCGATCTCCTTGAGCAGTTTGACATGCTCCCCCTTGCGTCCCTTCACCACCGGAGCGAGAATCTGAATCCGCGTCCGCTC
Organism: Planifilum fimeticola; assembly: GCF_003001905.1. NCBI lineage: Bacteria > Bacillati > Bacillota > Bacilli > Caryophanales > Thermoactinomycetaceae > Planifilum > Planifilum fimeticola. Next base: position 47,582 of record NZ_PVNE01000006.1, on the reverse strand, counting down.
GGGCAGCTCCATGACGCGGTCCACCATCTGCTGCAGGGTTTGGGCGCTGATCTCGATGCCGTGTTCCGGACAGACCGGACGGCCGATCCGTGCGAACAACAGCCGGAGATAGTCGTAAATCTCCGTGACGGTTCCCACGGTGGAGCGGGGATTGCGGGAGGTGGTTTTCTGATCGATGGAGATGGCCGGCGATAGCCCTTCGATCGCATCCACGTCCGGTTTGTCCATTTGGCCGAGAAACTGACGGGCGTAGGCGGAGAGGGACTCCACATAGCGGCGCTGCCCCTCGGCGTAGATGGTGTCGAAGGCCAGCGACGACTTGCCGGATCCGGACAAGCCCGTCAGAACGACCAACTTGTCCCGGGGGATGGTGACGTCGATCCCTTTCAGATTGTGCACCCTCGCGCCGCGAATGACGATGTTTTCCTGTGCCATCGGTTCAAGCTCCTTCCGCCTTCAGCTCGATAATCATGTCCCGGAGCTCGGCGGCCCGCTCGAACTCCAGTTTCCGTGCCGCTTCCTTCATTTCCTTTTCGAGTTGGCTGATCAGGTTTCGGCGTTCCTTTTTGCCCATGCTGCGCACATCCAGAGCTTTTCCGTAGGGGGCCTTCTCCTCCGCGACTTTGGTGGCCTCGATCACCTCGCGCACCGCCTTGCGGACGGTCTGCGGCGTAATGCCGTGCTTTTCGTTGTACTCCCGCTGGATCCGGCGCCGCCGCTCCGTCTCGTCGATGGCTTTGCGCATCGAATCGGTGATCGTGTCCGCATACATGATCACCTCGCCATTGGCGTTGCGGGCGGCCCGGCCGATGGTCTGGATGAGGGAGCGCTCGGCCCGGAGAAATCCTTCCTTGTCCGCATCCAAAATGGCCACCAGGGACACTTCCGGCAAGTCCAACCCTTCCCGGAGGAGGTTGATCCCGACGAGCACGTCAAATTCGCCCAACCGGAGATCCCGCAGAATCTGCATCCGCTCGATGGTCTTGATGTCCGAATGGAGGTAACGGACGCGGATCTCCATCTCCTTGAGGTAATCGGTCAGATCCTCCGCCATCTTCTTGGTCAGGGTGGTGATCAGGACCCGTTCGTCCCGCTGGACGCGTTTGCGAATTTCGCCGATCAGATCGTCGATCTGGCCCTTGGTCGGCCGGACGTGCACCTTGGGATCCAACAGCCCCGTCGGCCGGATGATCTGCTCCACCACATCCGGCGCCTTCTCCAACTCATAGGGCCCGGGAGTGGCGGAAACGAAGATGACCTGGTTGATCCGCTCCTCGAACTCCTCGAAGCGCAAAGGACGGTTGTCCAGGGCCGAGGGCAGGCGGAAGCCGTGCTCCACCAGCACTTCCTTCCGGGATCGGTCCCCGTTGTACATCGCGTGAAGCTGCGGGACGGTCACGTGGGACTCGTCGATGATCATCAGGTAATCATCGGGGAAATAATCCAGCAGGGTGTAGGGGGGTTCTCCCGGTTTTTTGCCCACCAGATGGCGGGAATAGTTCTCGATTCCGGAGCAGAACCCCATCTCCCGCATCATCTCCATGTCGTAGCGGGTCCGCTGCTCCAGACGCTGCGCCTCCAGCAGCTTGCCCTGATCGCGCAGTTCCTTCAGCCGCGCCTCCAGCTCCGCTTCGATGTCCCGAAGAGCGCGGGCCATCACGTCGGAAGCGGTGACATAGTGGGAGGCGGGAAAGATGGCGACGTGTTCCCGATCCCCGATGATCTCTCCCGTCAACACGTCGATCTCCCGGATCCGCTCGATTTCATCGCCGAAAAACTCCACCCGGACCGCCTGCTCGCTCCGGGAGACGGGGAAGATCTCCAAAACATCCCCGCGGACGCGAAACGTTCCCCGGACAAAGTTGATGTCGTTGCGGGTGTACTGGATGTCCACCAGTTTGCGCAGGATCTCGTTCCGCTCCCGTTCCATTCCGACCCGGAGGGACAGCACCTGATCCCGGTATTCCTCCGGCGAACCCAAGCCGTAGATGCAGGACACGCTGGCGACGATGATCACATCCCGCCGCTCGAACAAAGCGCTGGTCGCCGAGTGGCGCAGCTTGTCGATCTCGTCGTTGATCGACGCATCCTTCTCGATGTAAGTATCCGTCTGCGGGACATAGGCTTCCGGCTGATAATAGTCGTAGTAGCTGACAAAATACTCCACCGCGTTGTGGGGGAAAAATTCCTTCAACTCTCCGCACAGCTGGGCCGCCAGCGTCTTGTTGTGGGCGATCACCAGGGTCGGCTTGTTGACGCGGGCGATCGTGTGCGCGATGGTGAAGGTCTTCCCGGTTCCCGTCGCCCCCAGGAGTGTCTGGTACCGTTTCCCGTCGAGCACCCCGCGGGCGAGCTCCTCAATCGCTTTGGGCTGATCTCCCCGGGGCTCAAATTCGGACACCAGACGAAAGCGCTGCTCCATCCCCGATCACCTCGAAATTATCATCCCATCCATTATATCACAGAAAGGGACGGGAACACTCGTTCCGGAAAAACAATTTTCAACCCCATTTTTTCCCTTTTCTCCCCCTTCAACACTTCCAAGAATCAAAAAAGAAGCCCCCTCGGAGGCGGATCGACTGGGAGCAACTGCGCCGAGACTCATTGCGGCCGGGAAAGGAAAATCGACTCCCGCCTCCGAATCCCGGTGGCTTGTCAATTCTTTTGCGGAGACGTCCTGCGTTCTCCCTCACACCTCCATCTCCGCGTGCTGAAGCTGGGACTTCTCCACCTGAATCGTCGTGTGCCGGATCTGGAACTTCTCCTCGATCCGGCGGATCGCTTCCTGAAGGATCCTCTGGCAATCGCAATCGTCTTCAACCAGCAGGTGGCAACTCAGCGAGTCCAGCCCGGAAGTGATCGTCCAGATGTGCAAATCGTGCACATCCCGTACCCCCGGGATGGATTGAAGGGTCCGTCCCACTTCTTCGTGATCGATCGCGGCAGGGGTCCCCTCCATCAGGATATGCGTGGCCTGGTTGAGGACGCCCCATGCGCTTTTCAGAATCAGCAACGCCACCAGGACGCTGATGAGGGGGTCCGCCCAATACCAGGAAAACAGAAGCATCACGAGCCCACCGACAATCGCCCCCGCGGATCCCAGTGCATCCCCGATCACATGGAGGTATGCGCTCCGGAGGTTCACATTCCCCTGAACATCCCCCTTGTGCAAGAGGAACCAGGCACTGGCCAGATTGGCCAAAAGCCCGACGGCGGCGATGGCCACCATCGTACCGCCGGCCACCCGGGGCGGTTCCACCAATCGCTCGACAGCCTCCCAAACGATGAAGCCGGCGATGATGAACAGCGTCACTCCGTTGAAAAGGGCGGCGAGAATCTCAAAACGGTAAAAACCGTACGTTTTTCGGGGTGATGGGGGTTTGAGGGCAAACCACATGGCCGCCAGGCTCAGCGCAAGGGATCCGGCGTCGCTCAGCATGTGGCCCGCATCCGACAGCAACGCCAGGCTGTTGGTGATCAATCCCCCGAAAAATTCCAGGAGCATGATGGCCACGGTGATGCTCAGGGCGATGGTCAATCCCTTTTTGTTCTTCTCCCGCTGGTGATGGGCCTCAGGGTGACCGTGCCCGTGATGATGGTGATGATGCATGATGGACCTCCTTCAAAGATGGTGAAACGGTGCCGGCCGGAGGGGACGCGGAAGGGCCCGGTCAGGGCGCCGGCTGCTCCCCCTGTCCGTCGGCGGCATCCCTAGTCGTGCTGGACGTGCCGGATGGTCTGGAGCAGCATATGGATGACGTGATCATCATCGCAGGAGTAATAAAAGGTGTGCCCCTCCCGGCGGTATTTCACGAGCCGCAAAGTTCGCAACAAGGACAATTGATGGGAAACGGCGGACTGGGACAAATCCAGCATTTCCGCCACCCGGGTCACCGAGCATTCCCCCTGGGACAGCAAATAGAGAATCCGAATCCGCGTCGGATCGGCCAAGGCTTTGAACAGCTTCGAGACTTCCTCCACCGTTTCCGGAGACAGAGCGACCTGCTCTTGAGGTGCCACTTGCTCGCTCCTCCTTTTATATATGAACATATGTGCATATATGTTATTAACATTCTATCACATCGGTGTTATTCTTGTAACATCCAGATCAGGCCGGTGAGGGACATGCAGTCGCGCGGATTTCGCGCCGCGCTCCCCCTCCCGCCCTCGAAAAAACGCTTCAACATGCGCTGAATCCCGCCGCCCCCGACTTCCGTTATCTCAAAGAGGCGGGGTCCGACGGCGGCATCGGTGTCGTTCAGGATTGATGCGGAAAAGGTTTTTCCCGGATGTGCCCTGGCAAACCCGGTATGCAAACCGCACCGGACACAGCATGCAAACCCATGAAACGTTGGAGGGGATACCGTGGAGTTTTGGATGGAAATCCTCAAGTTTTTGTATCTCGGATTGTTGCAAGGTTTCACCGAACCCATCCCCGTCTCTTCGAGCGGACACCTGATACTCGCCCAGCACTTCCTGGGCGTCGCCGTCGAGGGGCACAAACAATTGGCTTTCGCCGTTCTGGTCAATTTCGCTTCCCTGTTGGCCGTTCTGGTGATCTACCGGCAGGATTTGCACCGTCTCGCCACCCGAACCCTCCGCTATCTCAAAGAGAGGGACCCCGCCGATGAAGGGGAAGCCCGGTTCGTCCTGTACATCGTGCTGGGTACGATCCCCGCGGCGGTGCTCGGCCTACTGTTCAACGATCTGATCGAATCCTGGCTGACCGGTGTGACCGTCGTCGGGATCACCCTGATCATCACGGGATTCGCTCTGTGGGTGATCCGCAACCTGAAGGGTCGGAAAATGGACGGAGATCTGCGGTTGGGCGACGCCCTCATCGTCGGCTTCGCGCAGGCCCTCGCTCTGATCCCGGGCATCAGCCGTTCCGGAGCCACGATCGTGGCCGGCATGCTGCGGGGGATGAACCAGGAAACGGCCCTCCGCTATTCCTTCATGCTGTACATCCCCGTCAGTCTGGGAGGCATCGTGCTGGAGGGGGATGACATTCTTCATGCGGTCACGGATGCGAATACGCTCCTGCTCTACACCATCGCCTTCATCGCCACCTTTGTCGCCAGCTATTTTGCCCTGAAATGGTTCATGAACGTGATGAGGCACGGCAATCTCAAGGTGTTTTACATCTACTGCTTCATCGTGGGTTTCCTCGTCGTTCTCTTCGGCTGAACGCGGGACGAACCCCGGATCGCCCGGCGGCAATTCCCGTCTGATACGATCATAGCAAGCACAGGAGAGGATCGGTTATGAACATCCGGCACCTTCGGTGGTTTGCATCCTTTCTCGCTCTGATATTGCTGCTTGCGGCCTGTTCCGTCCCGGCCGTCGACGAAAAACCCCAATTCGCCAGCAAAAAGCATCTGGACGATCATTACGTCAAGCACGTAATCCGGCAGAAAGAATTTGGAAAAATATCCAAGAAGAAATACCTGCGCCGGGCCCAGGAACTGGTCACCTCCGAACCGGGAGGCGACATCCTGGTGAAGCGGCGCTCCAACGGCGACCGGCTGTTCTACAATCAGAAAACCAACGAATTTGCGGTGTTGAGCGAGGACGGCATCATTCGCACCTTTTTCAAGCCGAAGGACGGCATCGATTATTTCCGCAGGCAGTAAGGAGGCGACATCATGTCTCACCTCTGTCCCGTATGCGGTTATGACGGGTTGGAGGCCCCCCCCTACGACGCAAAGGGAAATCCCTCCCATGAGATCTGCAGCTGTTGCGGCTTTGAATTCGGGTATGACGACCAAAGCCAGGGGGACAGCTTTTCGGACTACCGAAAAAAATGGCTGGCGGAAGGAGCGAAGTGGTTCGATCCGGCGTGCAAGCCCGAAAACTGGTCCCTGAAGGAGCAATTGAAGCGAATCGGAATACAGCGGTGAACGGATCCGCACATGGATAAACCCCCCGCACCCATCAGGGTGTGGGGGGTTTTTTCCGGTTCGCAAAATCACTTCATTTGTTTCTTCAGCACATCGATGGCCACCTGGAGCTGAATGTCGCTCTCGGGGTCGCGCAACAGTTTCAGAAACTCTTCCTGCAGCTTCAGCGCGGTTTTTTGATCCACTTGCCCAGACACCGGGAGTTTGCGGGTTTTCTGGAACGCCTTGACGGCCAGTTCCGTCTGTTCGCTGAAATAACCGTCGGTTCGGCCCGGAGGATAGCCCATGCCGTCCAGTATCAGCTGCAGATTCCGCACTTCGGTCGATGCCATGTCCCGCTTCAGGGGCTTATCCGGCATCGGCGGAGTGGCTCGGGCGTAGGCCGGGGGTTTGGCGGTCACATCGGGTTTGATCCCCTTCGTTCCCCCTTTTTGGTCGATCCAGATGCCCTTCGGCGTGAGCCATTTCGCCATCGTCAGCTTCAGATTGCTGCCGTCGTCGAAGTCCTTGGCGGTCTGCACCGTTCCTTTCCCGAAGGTGGTCTGGCCGACGAGGGTGTATCCCCCCGACTCCTTCAGGGCAGCGGCCAGAATCTCCGAAGCGCTGGCGCTTCCCTTGTCGATCAACACGACGATGGGATAGGGCTTCGGCTCCTTGAGCTTCGACTTGTACTCCACCCGCTGTCCCCGTTTGTCCTCGGTGAACATGATGGGTTTCTCGCCGGGGACCAGATCTTCGGCGATTTCCAACACCGCCGGCAACAAGCCGCCGGGATTGCCCCGCAGGTCGATGACCAGCCCTTTCATCCCCTGCCCTTCCAACTTCTCCAGGGCATCGGCAAAGTCCTTGGCCGTATCCTCCGCAAACTGGCTGATCTCTATTTTTCCGATGCCGCCCTTCAGCATCTGCGCATCGACGGTCTCAATCGGAATCTCATCCCTGGTCACCGTGATGTGCAGAATTTCCGAATGGCCCGGCCGGACCACTTCCAGCTTCGCCTTCGTTCCCTTGGGACCGCGGATCTTCATCACCGCTTCATTGAGGGTCATCCCCTCCAGGCTGACGCCGTTCACTTTGATCACCTGGTCCTCCGGACGGAGGCCCGCCTTTTCGGCCGGAGATCCTTTGAAGGGGGACACGATGGTGACTCGTCCGTTTTTCATCGTCACCTCCGCCCCGATCCCTTCAAAGGAAGACTCGAGGGTGGAGTGAAACTGTTTTGCCGTCTCCTGATCCATGTAGACGGAATAGGGATCGTCCAGGGCCTCCACCATCCCGCTGATCGCCCCGTCGATCAATTTCTGGTCATTCACATCCCGGATGTATTCCTGCTTGATCATCCTGTAAGCCCGTTGCAGCTTCTGCAGGCCGTCCTCCAGACCGTCCCCACTATTTGAGGCCGGAACGCTTCCGGGAAGGATCGATGCGATCGACTCACTTGCACCGAACGCCGCAGCCGTGAGCAAGCTGCTGCACAGCACGGAAAAGACGATCAATATCGCCGCTGTGCGACCGCGGATATACATGAAAACACCACCCTTTAAACCGCCTGTTACGGTTGGAGATAGGGGAACATCCCATAACGGATCGCTTGTTTCGTCGGAATGGGGTGCACGGAAGCATCGCCCGGCTGGATTTCCGGATTCCTCGGTACGAAACGCCCTCAAATTCCCCGAAACATCCTAAAACGCCGTCAATCCCCTTGTAATTCCAGTATACTATTGATTCCATCAGACAAGAACCGGAAAGGTGAAAGGAATGCCCGTTGCGTTCCGTCCTCTTGGCAACGTGAAGCCAGGGGCGCCATCCTTATAGAAACACTCTAGCAAAACGGCAATTCGAACACAAGGGAACCAAAAAAGGAAAAGGCCGGAATCGGCCCCGTAAACAATCCCCGCAAAACATTTTTATTTGAGATACGACATCGGGTTGACCGCTTGTCCATTCCTGCCGATCCGCACTTCGAAATGCAGGTGATTTCCCGTGGACATGCCGTTGCTCCCGATCCCGGAGATATGTTGTCCGCGCTTCACCTCGTCCCCCGGCCGGACGCGCACCTGATTCGGATAGCTGTGGGCATACCAGGTGTACAGGGGAGTACCGTCCTTGTTTCCGTGATAGATAACGATGAGCCAACCGTAACCCACGCTCGTACGGCTTTCCACCACTACGCCGGAGGCGGCGGCGTAGATGGGGGTGTTGTAGCTTCCGCCGATGTCGATGCCGGAGTGCATCCGGTATCCTCCGCTCACCGGATGGGACCTCATCCCGAAAGTGGAAGTCACCCGTTTGCTGGCCGACGGCCATGACATGGGTCCGCCCTCATAGGGGAAAGACAACTGGTTGCTTTGGATCAGCTTCAAGTTGATGCGCCGAATCTCCGCCTCTTTGATCATCTCCAGGTTTTCCAGCTCGGAGAGCTTCCCTTTCTTCTTCTTTGCGTCTTCGAGCATTTCCTTATAGGCCTTTTCCGCCTTGGCCGTAATTTTTTCCTGTTCCTTGCGGAGTTTCAGCAGTTCCTTCTTCTGCTTTTCCTTTTCCTCGCGCAGGCGCACATAGTTGTAGAACAGGCTGTGGTCCCGTTTGGCGATCAGCCGGATCGATTCGAAGCGGGCGAGAAATTGCCCGAAGGATTCGGATTCCAGCAGGGAGACCATGTAACCGACTTCGCCCTGCTGGTACAGCTTGCGAATCCGCGTTTTGAAGAGCTTCTTGTAATGTTCCTCCTCCTTCTTTATTCCTTCCATTTTCTTTTCGATCTCGGCCACTTCTTTGTCGATCTTGATCATTTCCTTTTCCGCGGCTCGGATCGTGTCCCGATTTTTCTTCATCTCCTCGTCCAGCTGATCCAGATCCTTCTTGATGGCGCTTTTATCGTCCTGAATTTTTTCCAGTTCTTGTTTCACTTTGTCCTTTTCGTTGGCGTGCGCCAGGCCCACCGTCGAAAGCGTGAGACAAAGGACAAGGAACAGCGTGAAAACCTGCTTCATGCTTCTCTCCCCAAAGTCGGTTTGCGGTTTCATCATGCCTTCACCCCTGCACAAAGCACCGGGTATCCCCGTACAATCGGCATCAGTAATAGTTCATCGGATTTTGCGGGCTGCCGTTTTTTCGCACTTCGAAATGCAGATGGGGACCGGTGGATCGTCCGTTGTTTCCGATGGAGGCGATGCGTTGTCCCTTGCTGACGCGCTGGCCGGTCGACACCAGGACGGTGTTGCTGTACATGTGGCCGTAAACGGTGGTCAGGCCGCTGCCGTGATCGATGACAATAACCCAGCCGTAGCCGCTGGCGGGGCCGTTTTCCTTGACGACTCCGGAAGCAGCGGCGTAGATCGGATCGCCCAGGTTTCCATCGATGTCAATCCCGTAGTGATTTCTGCCGCCGCGAGGCCCGTAGGGGGAGTTGATCCTCCGGCTGTTGGCGGGCCATACGAAGGGACCCCCGCCGTAGGCGAAGTTGCCCGTATTGGAGGTGAGGTACGTGATGCGTTGGATCTCCGCTTCCTTCAGCTCCTCATCGTGCTCCAGCTTGGCCAGTTCCTTTTGATGCTTCTTCATCGTCTTGACCAGCTTGTCGTATTCTTTTTTCATATCGTCGCGCTTCTCTTTCTGTTCCGCCTGCTTCTCCGTCAGTTCCCGCTTCTCGTTCTCGTATTTTCTCTTGGTTCTGAAATAGCCCTCCAGCACCGTGTGATCCTGTTTCACCAGGAGGCGCAGGGCCTCGAACTTGTCGAGGAACTCCCGGAAGGAATCGGCCTCGAGAAGCGCCGTCATGTACCCCATTTCCCCCCGCTGGTACATCCGGCGAATCCGGTTTTTAAAGAGCTCCTCCCGCTTGCCGAGCTGCGCCTCCAATGTCTTCATATTTTTTTCGATCTTGTTGATATCCTTCTCAATGCCGTGCAGATCCTTTTCCAGCTTGTTCAATTTCTTTTTTTGCTCATCGACGTCCTTTTTCACATCCTTAAGTTCCTCTTGGACGTCCTTTTTCTTCTCGCGAATCTCCTTCAATTCTTTTTTCGCCTTTTCCACCTTGCTCTCAGCCGAAACCCAGCCTTCGGGCAAAGGGGTGGTGGTCAGCGCCAAACTGAAAGCAAGCAGGATGGTCAGCAACGTCCGTTTCATTCCATCCTCTCCCCGATTTCACATTTTGGTTGACTGGCGATGATCTGCTTAACGGAAATAGGGTTTCGGGTCCACGGTACGGCCATCCTTGATAACCTCCAGGTGAAGGTGGGGACCGGTCGACTGCCCGTTGTTTCCCACCGCCGCGATGACCTGTCCCCTGCTGACGGACTGGCCGATGCTCACGGTCACGTCCTGGGGATAAACATGGGCGTAAAGGGTGGACACCCCGCCTCCGTGGTCGACGACCACGATGTAACCGTAACCGCTGGCGGGACGGGATTCAATCACCTTCCCATCCGCCACGGCTCGGATCGCCGTTCCGAGCGGCGCGCCGATGTCGATCCCCTCGTGCAGCTTGTAGGCGCCTGTCACGGGATTCCTCCGATAACCGTATTCGGAGGTGATGATTCCCCCCTTCACCGGCCAGAGAAATTTGCCATCCTTCGCCTCGGCCTGCTGTTTGTCCTTTTCGGCGGCTTCCTTCATTTTTTGCGCGATCAACCGGCGGACTTCCTTCCGCTCCCGCTCGTTGATCTCCTCCAGGTGCTCCTGCTTCTTTTCCAGGTCGGCAAGTTGCTTCTCATACTGCTTGTACTCTTTGACCAAGCGCTTATGTAGCCGCTCGGCCTCCGCCGCCAGCCGTTTCCGCTCCTTCAGGTCCCGTTCGATCGAGGCCTTCTCCGCTTCCGCCTGCTTATGGTCCTCCTTGTGGGCATCCAGAAGCCTCCGGTCCGCCCGGATCAGCTTCCGAACCAGATCGAGCCGGGACAAAAAATCCCCGAAGGAATCGGAATCCAGCAGGGTTTCCAGATAGTACATCTCCCCCCGCTGATACAGGAAGCGAAGGCGGTTTTTCAACAGGGCCTCCCGTTCCGCAATCCGCTTCTCCAACTCCTGCAGTCGCCTCTCGCTCTTGTTCAGCTTCTGTTCGGTGCGGTACACCTGTTCATTCAACGACGCCAGACGGCTCTTCATGTCATTCAACTGCTTCATCAATTCCCGCTTTTCTTCCAGGGTCAGCTTTTTCTCCCTCTCAATTTGGAGGATCTGTTTGTCCCGCTCCTTGATCTCTTTCTTTTTCTCCTCGATATCCGACGCCTTCGTCTCGGCGAACGCCGCGGGCAGCACCGCGAAGAGAAAGAGCAGGAAACTTAGCGCAACATGAAGAGTCCGCCTCACGTCAACCCCTCCTTGATCCTTGTCGGCGACGGGAATCCCGGGATTCGGAAACTCCGGCGCCCCTCTCCTTGTCTGAATTTTCCATCCTTTGAAGGGAGGTGGATCAAACCTTCAGGAAGCGACGGATCGAAATCACACTTCCCCAGACCCCGATCAACACGCCGAGGAAGGTGGTCAACAGCGCGACGTACAGGGAAAGCGGCATCATGGGCAACATCTTGATAAAGCTGTACTGGCTGCCGTCCGTCAAAACGTTTAAGGCGGCTTTGTAGAAGGCGAGCACGATGATCACCGGAAAGACGGCTCCCAGCATTCCGATGAACGCCCCCTCGATGAAGAAGGGCCAGCGAATGAACCAGTTGCTCGCTCCGACCAGGCGCATGATCTCGATCTCACGGCGGCGGGCGAAGATGGTCAGCTTAATCGTGTTGGAGATGAGGAACGCCGCCAGCACGGCCAGCCCCAGACCGAAAACCAACACCACGTTCCGGACCAGACTGGAGAAGTCCAGCAACTTGTCCGTCACGCCGTCGCCGTGGTCTTCCTGTTCAATCAAGTTGTTGGCCTTGATCTTCTTGGCCAGCTCATCGATCCTCTGGGGATTATTCGGCACGATCACCAGGGTGTCCGGCAGGGGGTTTTCCTCCCCTTCCAATCCCTCGAGGATTTTGCTGTCCTCGCCCAGCTGGGCCTTCATTTGCTGCAATCCCTGTTGTTTGGGGATGAAGGTGACCGATTTGACCTGCGGATCCTGTTCAATCTGCTTCTGCAGCTGCTCGATATCGTCGGCGGAAGTTCCCGGGTAAATCGATGCCCGGATCGCCACCTGCTGATCCAATTCTTTGGCGAGGTAGTTGATGTTGAAGGCGAATACGAGGAACAAGCCGAAGATGAGCAGGGTGACGGCGACGGCGCTGACCGCCGCAAAGGTCATCCACGTATTTCGCCTGAGGCTCTTGAACGCCTCCCGCGCATGTCGGAACATCGTGTCAATCTTCATAACCGTATTCCCCCTGATCCTCGTCACGGACGATCACGCCGTTTTCGATGGCGATGACGCGCTTGCGGATCGTGTTGACGATCTCCTTGTTGTGGGTCGCCATCACGACGGTGGTTCCCCGGGCGTTGATCTCCTCCAGCAGATACATGATATCCCAGGAGTTTTCCGGATCCAGGTTGCCGGTGGGCTCGTCCGCGATCAGGAAGCCCGGGTTGTTTACGATCGCCCTGGCGATGGAAACCCGCTGTTGTTCTCCCCCCGACAGCTGGGAGGGAAGTGCGTCCATCCGGTCGCCCAATCCCACCAGCTCCAGGACCTCCTGAACCCGGCTGCGGATCTTGCGACGCGGCGCTTCAATGGCTTCCATGGCAAAGGCGACGTTTTCGTAGGCCGTCAGGTGGGGAAGCAGTTTGTAATCCTGGAACACCACCCCGATCTTCCGGCGCAGGTATGGGATCTTCCAATCCCGCACCCGTTTGACGTTCACCCCGTTGATCAGGATGACGCCGCTGGAAGGTTTTTCTTCGCGGTACATCAGTTTGATGAAGGTGCTCTTGCCGGCGCCGCTGGGACCGACCACGTAACAGAACTCCCCCTGGTCGATCCGCACATCGATGCCCCGGAGCGCCTCCACGCCGTTGGGATATACCTTCCAGACATCGTGCATTTCGATCACGCTATCACCTTCCGCACAGAGTCTTCACGCATTTATAAGTGATCGATCCACGAATAGGCGATTAGTTCGAAGATGAGGCCTGTCCGCTCACGATCGCCGGCCCGTCGGGCTTCCGGGGATTCCCGGCCGTTTCCCCATGCCCGGAAGTTCACATTCTATTATAGCATCTGATCTTTATTTTCCCAGAGTTTCTTTTGAAAAAGATTGAATTGAAACGAAACGGAAAGAAACCCCATCGTCTCAATGACAGGGATTTCTTCCGCCTGAATTTCATCATTATCTATTAACGGTGGAAGTCCAACGGAAAGTTTCAGCGATCATCCGCTTTTTTTCAGAGAGGGCCTCGAGGACGGCCTCCCGGGCCGTGCCTCCGGGGATGTTGCGGGACTCCACCACGCGTTCCGAATCCAGAATTTGGTGGATGTCCGCTTCAACGAGGGGGGTAAAGCGGCGGAACTCTTCGAGGGAGCATTCGCCGAGGGTCTTTCCGCTTTGGATGCAGTACAGGACCATCCTCCCCACCACTTCGTGGGCCTCGCGGAAGGGAACTCCCTTCTTGACCAGATAGTCCGCGAAATCGGTGGCATTGGCAAAGCCGGCCTCCGCGCTTCTCCTCATTCTCTCCCCGTTCACCTTCATCGACTCCAACATCGGAGCCATCAGCCGGAGGGATCCCGTGAGGGTATTGACAGTGTCGAAGAGTCCCTCCTTGTCCTCCTGCATGTCCTTGTTGTAGGTGAGGGGCAGGGCCTTGAGGGTCGCGAGAAGCGCCATCAGATGACCGAACACCCTGCCGGCCTTGCCCCGGATCAGTTCGGGAACGTCCGGGTTTTTCTTCTGGGGCATCATGCTGCTTCCCGTGCAGAAGGCGTCATCCAGTTCAATGTAACCGAACTCCTCGCTGGACCAGAGAATCAGTTCCTCCGACAGCCGGGACAGGTGGACCATGATCAGGGAAGCGGCGGAGAGGAATTCGACGAGAAAATCCCGGTCGCTCACGGCGTCCATGCTGTTGTCGTAGATGCGGTCGAAACCCAGCTCTTCGGCGACCATCCATCGGTCGATGGGAAAGGTGGTGCCGGCGACGGCTCCGGCGCCCAAGGGCGAAGTGTTGACCCGCTTGTAGCTGTCCATCAGCCGTTCGGCATCCCGCTGAAACATGGACACGTAGGCCAGCAGGTGATGGGCGAGCCGCACCGGCTGCGCCCGCTGCAGATGGGTGTAGCCCGGAAGAAGGGTATCCACGTGCCGTTCCGCCTGGCCCACCAGGGCCTGCTGCAGCCGGGCCAGGAGCTCCACGATCTCCACGGTGCGCGCCCGGACGTACAGGTGCATGTCGAGGGCGACCTGATCGTTGCGGCTTCGACCCGTGTGCAGCTTGCCGCCGAGGGGGCCGATTTCCTCGATCAACAGCTTTTCGATGTTCATGTGGATATCCTCGTGCTCGACGGAGAAGGAAATTTCCCCGGCCCGCACCCCGTCGTGGATCTTGCCGAGCCCTTCGATGATTTTCTCCGACTCTTCCGGGGTGAGGATGCCGCAGGCGCCCAACATGCGGGCGTGGGCCATGCTTCCGCGGATATCCTCTTCGACCAGAAGGTGGTCGAAGCCGATGGAAGCCGTAAACTCCTCCACCAGCCCGTCAGTTTTCTTGGTAAACCTTCCGCCCCACAGCTTCTTCACCGGTGCCCTCCTTTCCCCGGTTGACCTGGGCGTATACCTGCGTCGGCAGGCCCCAAAGCTTGATGAAGCCCACGGCCGCCTGATGATCAAAGGCATCCTCCGGCGTATAAGTGGCCAGCTTCTCGTTGTACAGGGAATGGCTTGATTTGCGCCCGGTCACCGTAGCATGCCCCTTGAACAGGCGGACCCGCACGGTCCCGGTCACCGTTTTCTGGGATTCCTTGATGAAGGCATCCAGGGCCCGCTTCAGGGGGGAATACCAAAGCCCCTCATACACCAGCCGCGCCCACTGCTGCTCAATCAGCGGCTTGAAATGGGCCATCTCCCGGGGCTGCGTGAGGAATTCCAGTTCGCGGTGGGCGGCGAGGAGGGTCATCGCCGCGGGACATTCGTACACTTCCCGGGACTTGATGCCCACCAGCCGGTCCTCCACGTGATCGATCCGGCCGACGCCGTGCTCCCCGGCAATCCGGTTGAGGCGGGAGATCAGCTCGTGGAGGGGCAGCCTTTCCCCGTCCAGAGCGACCGGCATTCCCTCTTCGAAGTCGATCAATACCTCCGCCGGCACGTCCGGCGTGTCCTCAAGGGATTTCGTCCACTCATAGGCCTCCTCCGGAGGAGCGTTCCAGGGATCTTCCAGCACTCCGCACTCGATGCTCCGCCCCCACAGGTTTTGGTCGATGCTGAAGGGATTATCCAGGTCGACGGGAATGGGAATCCCGTGCCGCTCGGCGTAGGCGATCTCCTCTTCCCGGGACATGGCCCACTCGCGGACGGGGGCCAGCACCTTCAGGTCCGGGTTGAGAGCGCTGACGGAAACGTCGAAACGAACCTGGTCGTTCCCTTTCCCGGTGCAGCCGTGGGCGACGGCCACCGCTCCCTCTTCCCGGGCCACCTCCACCAGCACGCGGGCGATGAGAGGGCGCGACAAGGCCGACACCAGCGGATATTTCCCCTGATAAAGGGCATTCGCCTGAAGGGCGGGAAGCAGGTATTCCCGGGCGAACCGCTCCCGCACATCCAGAACCACCGACTTGACGGCCCCCACCTTCAGCGCCTTCTGCCGGACGAATTCCAGGTCTTTGCCTTCCCCCACGTCCATGGAAACGGCGATCACATCCATGTCGTAATGTTCCTGCAACCATTTGATGGCCACCGATGTATCCAATCCGCCCGAATAGGCGAGCACCACTTTCCCTTTGCTCACAACCGGCTCTCCCCTTTATAAAAATTCATGTATACGAATTATTATACGTACCCTTTGCGAAAAAGTCCACCCCTTTATCGCGCAGGTCAAGCAGTGATAACGGAAACAGCGACTCGCGTTCCCTTTGGCGAAAATGTCCCGGGCGTATGACAAACTCCGAACCGCCCTTCCCCTGTTCGAAAGCCCGCTCCCCTTTGCAGGAAAGCGAAATCGTTCCGAACAAGATCCACGCGGTTTTTCACACCTCTTCGACTGATTGGAATCCCGATCGCGATCCGTCGCATCTTCGCCGAAAACCCGCGCGTTCACATCGATTCCCCGTCCCGATTTTAAACCAACCTTATTATTATGTATACTAAAATTGCGGGTTTCGAAATTTGGAAGAAAGGTGGGGGATGGTTCATATGAAGTACCGCCGTCTGGGAAAAAGCGGTGTGAAGGTTTCCGAGATCGCGCTCGGCAGCTGGCTGACTTACGGCACGGTAACCGAAAAGGAGCAGGCGATCGCCTGCGTCAAACAGGCGTATGATCTGGGCATCAACCATTTTGACTGCGCCAATGTGTACGGGAGCGTTCCCCACGCCGCGGAGGAAGTGTTGGGGGAAGCCCTCGCCCCGTATCCCCGGGAGAGCTACATCCTGACGACCAAGGCCTTCTGGCCCGTGGGCGACGGGGTGAACGACCGCGGACTGAGCCGGAAACACATCGTCTCCGAAGTGGAAAAAAGCCTGCGCGCCCTGGGCGTCGACTATGTGGACATCTTCTATTGCCACCGGTACGACCCGGAGACGGATCTGGAGGAAACCCTGCGGGCCATCGACGATCTGATCACCCAAGGCAAGATTTTGTACGCCGGGTTCAGCGAGTGGCCCGCCCACAAAATCGCCGAAGGCGTCCGGTTGCAGAAGGAGCTGGGACTTCACAAATTCGTCGCCAGCCAGCCCGTTTACAACATGTTCAACCGTTACATCGAATCGGCGGTGATTCCCCTCTGCGATGAGGCGGGCATCGGACAGGTCGTCTTTTCACCGCTGGCTCAGGGGGTGCTCACCGGAAAATACAAAAGGGGGCAACAGGCGCCCGCCGGTTCCCGGGCAGCGACGGACCAGGTCAAAAAATTTGTGGAGCGCTACCTGACCGACGAAAATCTGGCCCGCGTGGAACGACTGGAAGGAGTGGCCAAAGAACTGGGCATCACCCTGCCCCAGCTGGCCCTCGCCTGGGTGCTCCGCCTCCCGTCGATCAGCAGCGCCCTGATCGGCGCCAGCCGTCCGGAGCAGATCGTGGAAAACGTCAAGGCCGTCGACGTGGAGCTGGACGAGTCGGTCCTGGAGAAGATCGAGGAAATCCTGAAATCATAACGATTCGGCACTGCCAAGGGGATGGTCCCCCGATCATCCCCGTCTCCAAAAATGATGATCCTGATCACCTTGATCCAACATGCGTTTTTCCGAGAGCCGCCCTTCCGGCGGCTTTTTTATTGATGGACGGAAACGTCTCCGGAACCGGCAACCGCCCGATCCCCGCACAAGAGGATGTTAAGAAGATCGTTCATCCTTTCCCTTTCCCCGTCGCTTCTGCAACCGCCGTCGGTGGACGGCGACGTTGTACCGGTTGGAACAGCGCGTGCTGCAAAACCGCCGGCTTCGGTTTTTGGAACGATCGATGAACACTTCCACACACGGGCGGGCGTCGCAGATTTTCAACCGCGCCTTTCCGTGTCGCTGCAGTTCGAAGCCCAAAGCCAGGGCGGCCTCGACGGCGAGGCGATCGGCGATCGGCGCATCGGGGTCCGCCTGGATGTTCAATTGGAATGTTCCTTCCCAGGAGAGGGAGGGAATGACCGCCGCCGAGCGAAGCAGGTCGTTCAGGATTTGGACCGCCTCCGTCTCGCTGTCCGTCTCCGCGAACCGGCGAAGGCGCGCCCGCAGCCGGCGGACCGCCGCCAGATCCCCTTCCGTGATCGCCTTGGAACAATCGATGTGCCTTTTCCGGAGAAAACGGGTCAGATCTTTCGTCCCGCGCAGCTGCTCCGGTTCGTCCAAGTACGGGTCCCAGGTGTTGATCAAATCGACGGCCAGATCCAGTTTGCTCCGTTCGTAATTATCCATTTACATCTTCCCCTTACAACATAATGGTCATAAACATTATCCCTCATTACAAAGGGGGTGGGTGAAAAGGAAAGCGCGGCGGCGGGATCGGTTTCCGCGCCGCCGTTGGAACACAGGGGAAGGGGCGCGAATTTCGGAGGCAATTTTCAGGCGTTGTGGACGACGACGGCATGTTCCAATCGGGGGGACGAATTGCATGGTGCTCCCCGTCTTGGCGACCACCTCGACACCATCTCCCGGTCTCGTCGCCGCCGGCACAACCGCCCTCACCCTGCCATGGCTCCTTTTTTCTCTCCCTGTCGGCGCGACCGTGGATCGGGTGGACCGCAAAAGGATGATCATTGCCGTCCCCGCATCGGGTCTGCCGGCGGCGGGGATCATCCCCCGGATCCAGATCGGGTCGCCTTCGGCGGCGGCGTTTCTGCTGGGAGTGCGTAAAACCTTTTCGGACACCGCATCCGGGCCCCCAGCGGCTTCGCAACCCTCGCGGCAAAAAAAACCCGGGTACGCCCCCGGGTGGATTTATTGTGGAAGAGGCGGCGAGGTCGCCGAATCACGCCGCGCCGCCCGATTTTCTCTTTTTGCGGTAGAACCAGAAGACGAAAAGGATGATGCCCAATCCGATCGCCGCGTAGGCAATATGGGAGTAGACGTCCATGAATTCGAGGATTTTATCCCAAGACTCTCCCAGCACGGCGCCGAGGGAGACCAGAATGACGTTCCACAGGGCGGTTCCGATGACGGTAAAGAGGAGGAAAAGTCGGAAATCCATCTTCGACATCCCCGCAGGGATGGAAATCAGGCTTCTCACCAGCGGAACCATCCGGCAAAACAGGACCGTCCAATACCCGTACCGATTAAACCAGTCCGTCGCCTTGTGCAGATCCTCCTTGGTTACCCGCAGAATTCCGCCCCACCGCTCGACGATCGCTTCCAACCGCTCCACGTTCAAAAGGCGGCCGACACCGTAAAGGATGATGCCGCCGGCGACCGATCCCGCGGTGGCCACCACGACGACCCCGGGAACGGTCAGATTGGTATAGGTGGTCATAAATCCGCCGAAGGTCAGGATCACCTCCGAAGGGATGGGAGGGAAAACATTTTCCAAAGCGATCATCAGAAAAATGCCGATATACCCGTACTGCTCCATCACTTCCACAATCCATTCCTGCACCTTGATCCCTCCATCGCATCATCATCGGACAGGGGCATTCCCGTCCGTCTTCTTGTCAATGATTGCGTCGATCAACTTGTAGACGCCAAACATGCCGACCAGGCCCAGCCCGTAAGCAACCAGGGTATATTGGACAACCATCAGCGCCACCACCAGGGATTCCGGATGGCTTACCGCCCCTCTCACCCCATTCAACAGCACGGCGAACAGAAAGGTCAATGCCGCAAACCCGAAAAGGTAATGGTGAGCGGGAAACCGGAAAACCGGTGAGTTTTTCGACAGGGTCATCAGCTCTTTGACCTGAAACTGTCGGATCGCCTCCTCCATCGCCTCCTTCCTCGATCTTCCCTGATCCATTAAATCCTGCGCGTAATCCTCCAAATAATTTCGCAGTTCCTGGCGTTCTTCGCGATCCAACCCAATTGATCGACAAAGGAGCGAATGTCGCCGTGCTTCTGATACAGCGCATGCACCCGGACATGGGCCATGTAATTGCAAACTCCCCAGAGAACCGCCACGGCAAAGGCGAAGTAGTAGGCGATTTCGAGCAGGGTTTGGTCCTCGGGATCGACATGGCGGTCTATAAAAAACGAGGCAGCGAACAGGATAAAGGAAACCAGCAACATCCAACCGTATTTCGGATCGGAAAGCCGAAAACACGCTTTCAAAAACTTCCTCACACAGGCTCCCTCCTAAAGAAATCGTGCAACGATTTCAACCAGCTGCTTCCAGTCCCGAATCTGACCTTGCAACATTTTTCTCCCCTCCTCCGTAATGGAGTAGTATTTGCGCCTCCCTCCCCGGCTTTCTTCCCCCCAGTAGGAGGAAACCATCTTCCGTTTTTCCAAGCGCTTCAAGGACAGGTAAAGGGTCGGTTCCTGCAAGGTGAAGGCACCCTCCGTTCGCTGCTTGATCGCTTTGGAAATTTCATAACCGTAGCTGTCCTTTTCATTTAATAGTGATAGAATGAGAAGATCGATGATCCCCTTCAGCATTTCTTTATTCAGGAGCTTCACCCCCTTAAGGATCATCTTCAATACTATGTAGTGAAAAGTAGTTTTCCTTATTAAATAATATAGAGCAAAGAACTAAATGTTGCAAGGTATTTTTCTTTGTCTGCATCACCCTGAAAATCCTTCTTTTCAAGGGAAGGGTTGACCATGACCGGAGAGGAGAGGAGAGAAGAGATTATGCGAATCGATCTGCGCAGCGACACGGTCACAAAGCCGACGGAAGCGATGCGCCGCGCCATGGCGGAGGCGGAGGTGGGGGATGATGTCTACGGGGAAGATCCCACGGTCAACCGGCTGGAGGAGTGCGCGGCGGAAATCCTGGGCAAGGAGGCGGCCCTGTTCGTCACCAGCGGCACCCAGGGAAACCAGATCGCCGTCCTTTGCCACGCGGGTCCCGGAGATGAGATCATCCTGGAGTCGGATTCCCACATTTTCCTCTACGAGGCCGGGGCCGCTTCCGCCCTGGCCGGCGTGCAGGCCCGTCCCCTGAAGGGAAAGAGGGGAGCGATGGATCCGGAAGAAGTGGAAGGGGCGATCCGGGGAGACGACATCCACTTCCCCCGGACGGCCCTCATCTGCCTGGAAAACACCCACAACCGGGCGGGCGGGGCGGTGCTTCCCCTCGATCACATGGCCGCCCTCCGGAAAGTGGCCGATCGGCATGGAATTCCCGTTCACCTGGATGGGGCCCGACTGTTCAACGCGGCGGTGGCGCTGGGAGTGGATGCCTCGGAAATCGCCCGGTTCGCCGATTCCGTATCGGTCTGCTTCTCCAAGGGGTTGGGGGCGCCCGTCGGCTCCCTCCTCGCGGGCCCGAAATCCTTTATCGACAAGGCGCGCCAATGGCGGAAACGCCTCGGCGGCGGCATGCGCCAGGCGGGCGTGATCGCCGCTCCGGCTCTGCTGGCGCTGACGGAAATGGTGGACCGGCTGGCGGAGGACCACGAAAACGCCAGGCGGCTGGCCCGTGCCCTGGCGGAAACGAAAGGCTTTTCGGTCGATCCGGACCAGGTGGAAACCAACATCGTCATCGTCGACATTTCGGGCACGGGCAGGACCGCCGGCGAGGTCCTGGATCGGCTGGCCGCGGAAGGGGTGTTGGCCGTTCCCTTCGGCCCGACCACCCTCCGTTTCGTGACCCACAAGGATGTGTCCCGAAAGGACATCGACGAGGCCATCCTCCGGATCCGTCGGGCGGTGGGTTCCCTCTGAACAACCGGCGTTTCGGGTTGTCTTGGGGCACCGAAGAGCTTTGGAAACCCTGAAGCCCCTGATCAATCCGGTTCCGGAAAAACGCTCCCGGTTACAGGATTCACCCGGCACCGACAAACCAAAATTTTCCCGCATGAAAAAGGCTCCCGCGTCGTATTCAGGTGCACAAAGCGGGAGCCTCGGTTTGTTCGTTCCTTTTCCGGGCGCGAGCGGTTTTATCCGGCCGCTTAATAGCTGATCAGCGCGGCCATCAGGAGGCCGGAAGCCACGCTGAGGCGCGACGCGAAGATGGCGACGGAAACATTCCCCTTGGGAATCTCGGACACGACTTTAAAGGGAGTGAGGAGTTCAAACAAATAAAAAACGAGGACTTGAAACAGGATGCCGATCACTCCCCACAAGACGAGATCCCACAGGTTGAGGGAATGAAACACCGCCGAAGCGAGCACGATGGAGAGCCCGATGATCTTCCCTCCCAGATCGTGAGCCGCCGCCTTGGCCGCCGCCGTCTTTTGCGGATCGGTCGCATCCGCCCCATCCCGGATCAGTTGGAATTCCTTATATGGCGTGGTGAACAGGAAGACGGCGATCCCCATCCCCAGGAGGGGAAGGGTGACTCCCAGGTATATCAGAAAATTGAGCATGTTGGACCACTGGGCGAACATCTGATCATCTCCTTTTCCGTTCGATTTCCGCGTTATGTCCGCAGGCCCTCCCGGTCGGTCGGCGTCGGCTTGAAGGTTGCGGGAGCGGATTGCCCTTGGCGAGTATCGGGAAAACGTCCGGGGGGAGCGGCACATCTCAGGGAATCGGCGTAGCACACCGGCAAGAAGTAGGACATATCGCCGGTGACGGGCCCATCCACCCGAGCCAGGATCGCGGAAGCGCGTCCGCCGATCAGGAACGAACCCCACAGCAGCCGCCCCCTAAAGGGCCCCTTCAGCGTCTCCACCTCCACCGGCTCCATTTCCACCCTGCGCTGGAACACCATCGGTTGATCCCCGTAACGGTCATCTCCCCGACAAACCGCAACGCCTGAAGCGTCGTAGAGGGTCACCCCCGCCCCTTCCCGCCCGAAGATCGGCTTCGTCACGTGGGGAATTCCCCGGAAGCGGTTCTCCAAATAGGTGGGCAGCATGTAGGTTTCGATGATCCGATGTTCTTCCGGATCGAAAAATTCCCCGGCCTCATGCAGGGCCCAGATCAACGCCTGCATCGCTTTGGTCTGGGAAAGCAGGGCTCCCGGCGGATTGATCACCGCCAAACGGCGCCGGGCGATGAGCTCCAGCGCATGGGCTCCCGTGGGGTACCCGTCGTCATCCCGGTCCTCCGCCAGGATCTCCAGCGCGTGCAAGCGGTAAAGGACGTCGACGGGCAACGAAGCTCCCTCGACGAGGGCCGTCATCCGCTCCCCTTCGACCCGGAGGTCGGAAAGGGGCACAAAGCGGCCGTCCAGGCCGGAGCGATCAAGCAGGTAGCGGGTCGTGCCCGCATCCTCTTCGTGCCAGTCCAGCGCGCTGAAAACGACCCGCTCCGTAGCGTATCCTTCCTTCCGGTAGGTGTCCAGGGCATGCCGAAAGGCGAGGCGAAGGTGCTCCTCGCAGCCCTCGTTGGGATCCTCCGCGCCGAAGTGTTCGCACACCCTGCCGTTGACGTAGAAGGCTTCCACGATCCCCGTCGGCGTGTCGCTGTTAAACTCCAGCATCTTCAGTCCCTCCGGCGTCGGAGCAAAATCGAAGCGGCCGATCAACGTCGGATCGCTCTCCGGGAGAAACAGCCGAACCGCCCTTCGGGCCGCCGCAGGAATCCCCAATTCCTCCAGCAGGGCCTCCGGGCCCCGGCGAACCACGGCCACCGTTTTGGCGAAGATTTGCCCGAGAGCCTCCGTCGCCCCGACGATTTCCTGCCGAAACTCCCGGGAGACGGGATGAATCGTCGCCAGGGCGTACTCGGCACCGTACATCTCATCCCAGGTGAAAACCCCCTCGGCCCGGAGCGGGTCATACAGCTTCCTCCGCCGCTCTGCGTAATCCTCTCTCATCATCCGATTCCGTCAGCCGCCGCTGAAAAAGGAGGATTTGCCGATTCCGCCCCGGGAACCGGAAGAGACCCGGGTCTTTCGGTCGATATCGAAATTTTTCGCGACGGAGGATTTGACGTATCCCACTTTTTTCCCATTGATCACCACGTAGGAATCCGCGTCCACTTCGCTCAAGTCATCATCGCAGAGGAGATCGTTGTCGTCATCGTAACAGATTTCAAGACGGTTATCGTCGCATCCGGATGCCACCAACAGGCTGGCCGCGGCGAACAGCCCCAGCAGCCGGGTTGTGCTACGTCTCTTGCGCTGCTGCCCTTTTTGCTCCTCCATGTTTCATCCCCCTTCCTCCGTCGGTTCCGCGTAGATGACATACACTTTCCGGTTCTCGTCCACTTCCGCGGAGGTCTTTTGCCACTCCCGACCGCCTATGTAAAACAGGTCGCTCTGCAGGTGCAGAAGGGCGTCTTCATCGCTGTGAAAATAAAAAGTGTGCACCACCGGATAATGGACCGTTCCTTCCCGGAAGTGGCGCACCTCCATGCGGATTCCCCTCCAGTCCGGGACAAAGACCAGCTGGTCGTCCAGCACCTTTTCATCCTCCGCCCGCCGAATATAAATCACATAAGTCCCATCCTCCACGGCGCAACTCGTCTTCTCGTAGACGTGTTGATCCTTGACGAAATAGTCGCAGGCGAACCGGAGGGAGATCTCCTCCTTGTCAATGCTGTTGTAGTAACAGAGAACGGGATATCCCCTCTCTTCGTCCAGCAGGCGATACTCCAGCCGGGGCAACGCTTCACCTCCTTCTGTCATTTTCGCTTCTCCTTTTTCGACAAACATCAACACATCCCTTTCGTTTCGCTTATCCCCAAAACCCGGATAAGAATTTCGGGTTTAATGACAAAATATTCATTATGTTGCACACCGCATTTCCCATACCATAAAATAAGTGAGACAAACCATGACAAATTTGTGACAGGGAGGGATTCCCTTGAGCCAACAAACGGCAGCACAACCTGTTTCCCGACGGGCAGTCATCGCCAGTCTGGTCGGAACGTCAATTGAATGGTACGACTATTTCCTCTACGGAACGGCGGCCTCACTGGTGTTCAACAAAATCTTTTTTCCGACGGTCGACCCGATCGTCGGCCTGCTGCTCGCCTATGCCACCTTTGCCCTTTCCTTCATCATCCGGCCTCTGGGAGGCATCATCTTCAGTCATATCGGCGACAAGATCGGCCGGAAACGGACCCTGGTCCTCACCCTGATGCTGATGGGGATTGCGACGGTCCTGATCGGATTGTTGCCGGGATACGAAACCATCGGCATCTGGGCGCCGATCCTGCTGATCCTTCTCCGCCTCATTCAAGGTCTGGGCATCGGAGGCGAATGGGGCGGCGCCGTCCTGTTGGCGGTGGAATACGCCCCGAAGGAGAAGCGGGGATTGTTCGGAAGCGTGCCGCAAATGGGAGTTCCCATCGGCCTCGTGCTGGGCACCTTCGCCATGTCCCTCATCGCCGGCATCTCCGGTGACGCCTTCTACAGCTGGGGATGGCGCATTCCCTTCGTCCTGAGCATCGTACTGGTCATCATCGGCCTCTGGATCCGGAACGGCATCGACGAAACCCCGGTTTTCAAGAAAGCCCGTGAATCCGGGGAAATCGCCAAAGTCCCCCTGATTGACACGCTCAAATACCAGTGGAAGACTGTGCTCCTGGCCGTGGGAACCAAAGTGGTGGAGACCGCTCCCTTCTACATTCTGTCAACCTTTGTCATCTCCTACGCCACCGGATTGGGATACGATGAAAGCGCCGTGCTCAACGCCGTCGCCATCGCCGCGCTGGTGACGACGATTTTGATTCCGATCATGGGATCGCTTTCAGACAAATGGGGGAGAAAGCCCCTGTACATCGCCGGCACCGTGGGGATGATCCTTTTCGCCTTCCCCTACTTCATGCTCCTGTCCACCGGCTCCAATCTGTGGATGACGGCGGCCAGCGTTCTGGGGCTGGGCGTCATCTGGGCCCCGATCACGGCGGTGCTGGGAACGCTGATGTCGGAAGTGTTCCGCACCAACGTCCGGTACACGGGAGTGACCATCGGCTACCAGTTGGGAGCCGCCCTGGCCGGTGGAACCGCCCCCTTCATCGCCACCGCCCTGCTGGCCCGCTTTAACAACGCCTGGCAGCCGGTCGCCCTGTACATGATCCTGACGGCGGTCATCTCGCTGGTAGCCATCCTCGCCCTTCGCGAGACGAAGGAGACGGAACTGCACACTGCCGCCGAATAAGCCTTTGCACCTTTCCAGGGCAATCCGCCCGAAACCGGGCGGATTGCCTTTCTTCTCAATCACCCGACGAAACGGAGGGAGATCCGCCTTGCTGGCGCTGTCGAAGCAAGACATCCGAGCGCTCTATTCGATGAAGGACTGCCTGAGGGATGTGGAGGAAGCTTTTCGGGCCCATCAGGAGGGAAAGACCGTCACGCCGGTGCGCATCGCCTTGTCCGCGGGGACGGGAGAGGCCGCCACGCTGTACATGCCCTCCTTCGTGGAACCGGCGGAATCGATGGGCATCAAGATCGTCAGCGTTTTCCCCGACAATCCCCAGCGGGGAAGGCCCGCCATCCAGGGAATCACGCTGCTCACCGACGCGGAAACCGGCGAACACCTGGCGCTGATGGACGCCACTTACTTGACGGTGCTCCGCACCGGAGCCATCTCCGGCGTGGCCGCCAAGCACCTGGCCCGGAAAGATGCCCGGGTCTGTGCCCTGCTCGGCGCGGGTGCCCAGGCCATCGGACAGATCCAGGCGGTGATGGAAGTGCGCGACCTGACGGAAATCCGGGTGTGGAACCGGACCCGGGAGAAGGCGGAGCGGCTGGTAAAGGCGATTCGGGAAGCCCGTCCAAACTGGGCGGGGACGATTTCGGTCTTCGACCGGCCGGAAGAAGCCGTCCAGGGAGCGGATATCATCCTGTGCGCCACCCGGTCGACACAGCCGCTCTTCGACGGCAGGAAGATTCCCCCCGGCACCCACGTCAGCGCCATCGGCGCCTATCTGCCACACATGCGGGAAGTGGACGCCGTCCTCCTCAACCGGAGCAGCAAGGTGGTGGTGGACACGCGCGAAGGGGCGATGCACGAGGCGGGGGATCTGCTGATACCGATGGGGACGGGAGAGTGGAATGCGGAAAAACTGTACGGCGAACTGGGAGAGATCGTCGCCGGGAAAAAGCCGGGACGGGAGAAGCCGGAGGAGATCACGGTGTTCAAATCGGTGGGCGTCGCCTTTTTGGACACGGCGGTGGCGAAAAGCGTCTACGAGAAGGCAAGGCGGCTCAACCGGGGAACCGTGATCGATCTTTGAGGAGCAATCTCCTCCCGCGTCAGGCAAAAAAAAAGCGGAGCAAGGCTCCACCCGGCCGTTGACAGGGATCGGGAGAGAGCGATTTTTCGCCGCGGCTCCGTTCAGGCCCAAGTCGCTCGGCGAAAAATCGGCTCCCGGTTCCCAGGCTCAGCGGGAGGCCGCTCCGCTTTTTCCGCTTGATGGATCGGCAAACAAGCGGAACCGGCGAGTGACAAGCCGGAGAATTGTCGCAAAGTCGATGAACGGATTTTCGTCAGACCCATGCCCGACACGGACCCGAGGTACCCGGGGAACCGGGCGCGATCAATCCTTCCCCTTTTCGCGGCCGGAGATGCTCCGCGTCATCTGCTGCCACACGGTGCCGCTCGCTTCCTCTCCGCTCTCGATGCGGGCAATGGCCATCTTGATCTGCATGTCCACCTCGAATTCCGGATCGTCCTGGGCCTGGCGGAGGGCGGGAAGCGCCCTTTCATCTCCCACTTCGTACAGGAAGCGGGCGGCGCGCCACCGGACCAGCTTGTTGGAATCCTTCAGCGCCTCGGCCATGGGGCCGATCGCATCGGGATCCCCCAGGTCGGACAGGGTGTCCCCCGCCGTCCGGCGGACGATGGCGGAGGAATCCTTCAGCGCCCGGTACAAGAGAGGGAGAACTTCCTTCCCGCCGATCATCCCCAAGTAGACGGTCGCCAGGCGGCGAATGGACGCCTTGGGATCCTCCAGGGCTTTGGCGAGCACCGGCAGGTCCTCCAAGGTGGGATCCATCCGCTCCAAAGCGGCAAAGCGCTTTTTCCAGTCGGACGCTTCCAGACCCCGGGCCACCTCGGCGGAAGAAAGCTTTTCTTCCGCTTCCATCCGCTGCACGTCCTCGCCCTGCAACACCCCCTCGACCAGCCGGTTCAGCCTTTCTTCATCGTAGGCGGCGTCGATTTCCTGGGCGACGGTTTCACCGATCTCGTCCATCTCCCCGTACCGGACTCCCCTCTCCTCCCAGCGACGCTCCAGCACGATGTTCTCCGACGCGGCCTGGGCCTTCATGGCGGCTTTCATAAAGCGATCCGGCAGGGCATAGCGCCGTTCTTCCCGTTCCTCCACCCCCGCGACCAGTTTGATCTGCATGGGGATGCCCCGGAACATCTGGACGTAGACCTGCACTTCACCGTACCCTTTTCCGGTTTGAACGGACGCTGCGCCGCCCGCATCCCCTTTCTCCCCGAAGATCCTCTTGATCTCCCCCAGAATTTCTCGCCAATCCGCCTTCGGATGACGGTCGACGGCAATAAAGTCGGCCACCTGAAACACGCTTTTCACACCCGGGACCTCCAGGATCCGCCGCAGGAGCTCCGGCGCTTCCTCCCGGTTGACGGCGGTGTAGGTGACTCCCTTGTCACCGGGCAGACGACGATCCAGGTTCAATTTCATCGTGTGGGGACTGGGAGTGGGTTCGATCGACAGCAATTTCATCGGACCACCACCTTTCCTGTAAATCATCTGAAGAGCACCGTTCTTTACTCTCCGGGATGCACCCTTGTTCAAGCGGTTCAGAACCATTGTATCCCACAATCCGGCCGGAGGAAAACCGCACCTACTCCGAAGACCGTTTCTGCTACAGGCAAGGCAACCCAACCAACCTGGTATTTTTCGGACTTTTGTGCTAATGTCTATAGTAGTCAAAGCCGACCCGAAAGCGGCGCCCAGGAGCGGCTTGGCCCGGGATGAACCGAACTTCGCCATCGCAAAAATGCGATCCAAACACTAAAGGAGGTTGGATGATGGGCAAACGGATCTTCCTTTTCCTCACCGTCAACGCACTCATCGTGGTCACCATCCTGCTGGTCACCAACATCCTTGGAATCCGTCACTATGTGACGGAGCAGGGAATTGACTTTACGGCTCTGCTGGTGTTCAGCGCCATTGTCGGATTCACGGGGGCACTGATCTCCCTCGCCCTCTCCCGGACCATGGCCAAGTGGATGTTGAATGTCCGGGTCCTTTCTCCCGACGACCCGAACCTGTCTTCGGATGAACGGTGGCTGGTGGAGGAGGTCCACCGGCTGGCGCGGAGGGCCGGTCTGGTGGAAATGCCCGAGGTGGGGATTTACGACTCCCCCGAGGTGAACGCCTTCGCCACCGGTCCCACCCGAAACCGCTCCCTCGTCGCCGTCTCCACGGGACTATTGGAAAACATGGACAAGGAAGGCGTTCAAGGGGTCCTGGGCCATGAAGTGGCGCACATCGCCAACGGGGACATGGTGACGATGACCCTTCTCCAGGGCGTCATCAACACCTTTGTGGTCTTCCTGTCCCGGTTGGCCGCCTACGTCGTCTCCCGCTTCGTACGGGAAGAGTTGGCCGGAGTGGTCCATTTCATCTGCATCATCGTCTTTGATATTCTCTTCTCCATCCTGGGCAGCATCGTGGTGATGGCTTACTCCCGCCACCGCGAATATCACGCCGATCGCGGCGGTGCCGATCTGGCCGGAAAGGAAAAAATGATCCACGCCCTCCGCTTGTTGCAACAGCACGTGAGCATGATCGATCCGAGCCACAAGTCCCTGCAGACGATGAAAATCAGCAACCGTTCCGGCTGGCTCAAACTGTTCTCCAGCCACCCGGATCTGGAGGACCGCATCGCCCGGCTGGAGCGGGCATAATCGCTCAGGGATCGGACTCGGAAGGCTCTTTGCCTCCAACGCACGTTCGGCGTCACACCGCCCCTTCGGGGGCGGTTTTCATTCCCGAAGAAACCGTTACGCCCGCGCCCGCCATTCCTCGGGAAAATGGGCGATGTCCCCGTGGAGGAGGATTTCCCTTTTCCCTTCGCCCACCCGAACCAGATTGAGACAGGCGGGATGAATGTAAGGAGGATCCCAGAGCCGCTCCAGCGGCCGCCCCTCAAAGTGGGCCATCAAGGTTTTCAACACGACGGTGTGGGTGACGATCAGAACGTTCCCCCCGGGGTGGGATCGCAGGATTTCTCCCATCGAAGATACCACCCGCCTTTGCACATCGATATAACTTTCCCCCCGCTCCCTGCGATAAAGGTGCGGCTTTCTCCAATATCGGTCGAATTCCTCCGGAAACCGGACCTCGATCTCCTCGGACCTCATCCCCTCCCAGTCTCCCAGCTCCATCTCCCGAAGATCCGGGTGTTCCCGGATCGCCACATCCCGATCGCCGCAAAGGATCTCCGCCGTTCGGAGAGCGCGTCCCGCCGGGCTGGAGTAGACGGCATCGAAGGAGATCCCCCGAAGACGCTCTGCCAGATACTCCGCCTGTCGGACGCCCTTTTCCGTCAGGGGCGAATCACTGCTTCCCTGAAACCGGTTCTCCACATTCCACTCGGTTTGACCGTGCCGAGTCAGGTACAACCATGTCACCGCCTCCACCCTCCCCGCCGGCGAAATCAAAAGCATGACAAACATACCAAAAAAACCGGAAAAGATCCATCCCGACGAGCCGTGTAACCGTCGTTCCTGCTTCCGGCTCGGCATTTCTTTCGGACGCCGAAATGAAACAAGCTGACGCCCGTGTAACACAAGCGTCAGCCGAAAATCCCTTTTCTGTGTGCCCCAAATCATCCCAGCAAGGTCAACAGCAGCGCCTTCTGGGCATGCAGGCGGTTTTCCGCCTGGTCGAACACCACCGACCGGGGTCCGTCAATCACTTCTTCGGACACCTCCAGTCCGCGATAAGCAGGAAGACAGTGAAGAAAAAGGACATCCTCCTTGGCCTGGGCCATCAGCTTCGAGTCAACCTGGAATCCCTGAAAGTCCCGGATCCTCCGCTCTTTCTCCTCCTCCTGGCCCATGCTGGCCCACACGTCGGTGTACACGGCGTCCGCGCCGCGGACCGCCGCCGCCGGATCGTGGAAAAGGCTCAGCCTGGCTCCGGTGGTCAGCGCGATCTTGTTCGCCACGGCGACCACCTCGGGATCCGGCTCATAGCCGGGAGGCGTCGCCACCGCCAGGTGCATGCCCGTGGCCGCCGCGGCGTGGAGAAGGGAGTGCAGCACATTGTTTCCGTCGCCCACATAGGCCATCTTCAGCCCCGCAAGCCGCCCCTTCTTTTCCCGCAGGGTCAGCAGGTCGGCCAGGGCCTGGCAGGGATGGAAGCGGTCGGTGAGTCCGTTGATCACCGGAACGGTGGCGTGGCGGGCCAGCTCGACGACGGTGGCATGGGAATGGGTGCGGATGAGGATGCCGTCCACATAGCGGGACAGGGTGCGCGCCGTGTCCGCGAGGGTTTCCCCTCTCCCCAGCTGCAGCTCATTACGGTTGAGGGAAAGGGCGTGTCCGCCCAGTTGGATCATCCCCGCTTCAAAGGAAACCCGCGTGCGCGTGGAGGGTTTGTCGAAGATCATCGCCAGGGTCTTTCCGGCGAGGGGAGCCGCAACTCCTCCCGCATCCCTTTTTTTCTTCAGATCCTCGGCCAAGTCGAGCAAACCCTCCACTTCCGCCGGGGACACGTCCCCCAACGACAGAAAGTCCCGTCCCCGAAGGGTGTTCAACCACGGTTTCGGCTGTAACGCGCTCATCGCATCATCCGCTCCTTTCGATTGATGGCCTGCAGAGGAAGAAGGGGGAATGCATGCCCCCGGTCCGCTTCCTGGGTTCGGATCACCCAGCGGAAGGTGTCGATGGAGGTGAAACAGGGCACCTGCCAGCCGAGGCATGCCTGGCGCAGGCGAAAGCCGCTGCGCCGGGCGTCGCCGCCGCTGCCGGGGATGTTCAGCACCATCTTCGCTCCCTCTTCCCGAAGCCAATTCGTCCACTCATCCGGCTTCAACTCCTCGACGGAAGCCCCCCAACGATCCGCGATCCAGCGGGCCGTGCCGGGCGTGGCGCGCAGGGAGACTCCCCGCCGCAGCAGATCCGGAACGATTCCCTCCAGGTCCGGTTTCGCCTTGTCGGCGACGGAAAGCCCCACCGTCACCCCCGGGCCGAGGCGGGGCAGGGGTGAACCGGCCACGGACGGCAACACCTTGGCTACCGCCTCCTCCGGCGATTCCCCCAACCCGAGCACTTCTCCGGTCGACTTCATGGAAGGCCCCAGGGCGGGGTCGACTCCGGGCAATTTCGCCGCGGAAAACACGGGCCCTTTGGCCGCAAAGACGTCCGGCGGGGGCAGCAGCCCCGTCGGCGCGAAGGATCGGAGGGATTCCCCCAGCTGCACCCGGGTGGCCCAGCCGACCATCGGCACTCCCATCACCTTGCTGACGACGGGAACCGTGCGCGAAGCCCGCGGGTTCACCTCCAGGCAGTACACCTCGTCTCCCTGAACGATGAACTGGATGTTGAGCAATCCCCGATGGGGGAGCGCCCGGGCAATCCGATGCGTGTACTCGACGATCGCTTTCCTCTGATTTGCCGTCAGATCCAGGGCGGGAAGAAGGGAGATGCTGTCGCCGGAGTGAACCCCCGCCCGCTCCACGTGTTGAATCAGAACCGGGATCATCACGTCCCGGCCGTCGGTGACGGCGTCCACCTCCACCTCCAGCCCCTCGAGGAAGCGGTCCAGCAGCAGGGGGAACGCCTTCTCCGAGAGGGAGTAGGCATCGAAGGCGTCCATCACTTCCGCCAGCTCCTCCCGGCTGTGCACCACCTGCATTCCCTGTCCTCCGATCACAAAGGAGGGGCGAAGAAGCAGGGGATAGCCCAGCCGGTCGGCCAGGGGCAGCACCTCGTCGCGGGTGGAGGCGGTCGCGCCCGGGATGTGCGGGATGTCCAGCTTCAGGAGCAGCTCCGTAAACCGCTTCCGGTCCTCCACCGCGGCGGCCACTTCGGCGGAGGTCCCCAGGACGGGAAGGCCCGCCTCCTCCAATCCCCCGATCAGATTCACCGCCGTCTGTCCCCCGTACTGGACGAGGATGCCCTCCACCCGTTCCTTCCGGGCCACGTGGTAAACATCCTCGACGGTGAGGGGATCGAAATAGAGCCGATCCGCAGTGGAGTAATCGGTGCTGACCGTCTCCGGGTTGTTGTTGATGACGATGGAGTGAATCCCCATCTCCCTGAGCGCCTTGGCGGCGTGGACCGAACAGTAGTCGAACTCGATCCCCTGGCCGATGCGGATGGGACCCGAACCGAGGACGAGAACGCGGCGCTCGGCTTCCGCCGGCACCACCTCGTCCTCCCCCTTCCAGGTGGAGTAGAAATACGGCGTCTCTGCGATGAATTCGCCGGCGCAAGTATCCACCCACTTGTAGGCCGGGCCGCGCTCCAGCCGCTCCCAGCGCCTTCGCACCTCCCTTTCCGGCACGCCGTAGAGGCGGGACAGGTGGGCATCGGCCACTCCCCATTCCTTCGCCCGCACCAGGAGGGAGTCGGGCGCCGTCTCCCAGGTGTGTTCCGCCAGCTCCTCCTCCAGCTGAACCATCGAGCGGATTTTGTGCAGGAAAAAGGGAGCGATTCCGGTCTTCCCGCGCACATCCTCCAGCTCCCACCCCCGGCGGAAAGCCTCCGCC
Source organism: Planifilum fimeticola (assembly GCF_003001905.1). Lineage (NCBI taxonomy): Bacteria > Bacillati > Bacillota > Bacilli > Caryophanales > Thermoactinomycetaceae > Planifilum > Planifilum fimeticola. Next base: position 14,424 of record NZ_PVNE01000006.1, on the reverse strand, counting down.
AGGAGAAACAGCCGCTCATCGTCGGGGCGCCGCAGGCGGTCCGCCAGCCGGTCGTCGGAAAGCTCCCGGGCAAAGGGTTGAATCAGGGAGAACCGCCCCATGTCCAGGGAGCGGACCGCCTTGTACAGGGCCGATTCCAGATTGCGGCCCAGGGCCATCACTTCCCCGGTGGCCTTCATCTGGGTCCCCAGCTTTCGATCGCCCCGGGGAAAGCGGTCAAAGGGCCAGCGGGGGAGCTTCACGACTACGTAATCGAGGGCGGGTTCGAAGCTGGCGAAGGTATGGCCGGTCACCGGATTGAGACACTCGTCGAGGCGGTAACCGATGGCCAGTTTCGCCGCCAGGCGGGCGATGGGGTAACCTGTCGCCTTGGAGGCCAGGGCGCTGGAACGGCTCACCCGGGGATTCACTTCGATGATGGCGTATTCGTCGGTTTCCGGATGCACGGCGAACTGGATGTTGCACCCTCCGACCACCTTCAGGGCGCGGATCACTTTGCAGGAGACGGAGCGGAGGCGTTGAACCATCCGGTCGGAAAGGGTCTGCGTCGGGGCCACCACCATGCTGTCCCCGGTGTGAACGCCGACGGGATCGATGTTTTCCATGTTGCAGACAGTGATGCAGGTGTCGGCGGAATCCCGCATCACCTCGTACTCGATCTCTTTCCAGCCCAGGATGCTTTTCTCCACAAGCACCTGCCGGATGGGGCTCGCGGCCAATCCCCGCCGGGCGATCTCCCGCAGGGAAGCCTCATCCTCCGCAAAGCCCCCTCCGAAGCCGCCCAGCGTATAAGCCGGCCGCACGACCACGGGGTAGCCGATCCCCTCGGCGAACCGGACCGCTTCCTCCACGGCGGACACGGTGGCGCTTTCCGGCACCGGCTCCCCGATCGCCTTCATCATCCGCTTGAAGGCTTCCCGGTCCTCCCCGTGCCGAATCGTCTCCACGGGGGTTCCCAGCAGTCTCACGCCGAAGGCGTCCAACACCCCCCGCTCCTTCAGCTCCACGGCCAAGTTCAGCCCGGTCTGCCCGCCCATCGTGGCCAGCAGCCCCTCCGGCCGCTCCCTTTCGATGATCCGCGTCAGCACGTCGACGGTGAGGGGTTCCGAATAAACGACGTCGGCCACCTCTTCGTCGGTCATGATCGTGGCGGGATTGTTGTTCACCAGAATCACCCGGATCCCCTCCTCGCGCAGCGCGAGGCAGGCCTGGGTCCCGGAATAGTCGAACTCGGCGGCCTGACCGATCACGATCGGCCCCGACCCGATCACCAGGACGCTTTTCAGTCCCGGGTTGGGATCACCCGATGATTCGCTTGAGGGAAAGGCGGAATCAACCATTTACCTGCACCTTCTTCCTAGCCGAAACTAACGAAACAAACCGGTCAAAAAGGGCGCTCGCCTCCGTCGGCCCGGGACGGGCCTCGGGGTGGAACTGCACTCCCATCACGGGGTACATCCGGTGGGCGATGCCCTCCACCGTCCCGTCGTTGACGTGCCGGTGCGTCACCTCCCACTCCACGGGATCCAGCGAATCCTCCCGAACCGCGTAACCGTGGTTCTGCGAGGTGATCCAGACCCGGCCCGTGGCGCATTCCCGCACCGGGTGATTGCTGCCGCGATGACCGAAAGGCAGCCTTTCCGTATCCCCGCCCAGGGCGAGCGCCAACAGCTGATGTCCCAGGCAGATCCCCAGGGTGGGGATTTGCCTGAAGAGCGGAACCCATGCCGGCAAAAAGGGTTTCAGCGCCTGGGGATCCCCCGGGCCGTTGGAGAGGAGCAGTCCGTCCGGTTCCATCTGCCGGATTTTCTCCGGCGCCCAGTAGTACGGAACCACCGTCACGGAAAATCCCGATCGGCGGAGGGCGCGGATGATGGATGCCTTGGCCCCCAGGTCGATCACCACGATATGGGGGGCGCCCGCCTCACCGGGATAATGGAGGGGCTCCTCCGTCGCCGCCCGGCTCACCCACTCCAGCGAGCGCGGATCGGGCCAATTCCCGAGGGGGGGACGGGGGGAGGCGGAGATCACCCCCCGCACCAGTCCCCGGTCCCGCACCCGTTTCGCGACGGCCCGGGTATCCACTCCCACAATGGCCGGCACCCCCTGATCGGCCAGCCACCGACTCAGAGATCCCCCCGGCCCGTCGTACACTTCGCTCATCACCGCACCGGCGCACAGGGGACGCCTTCCTTCGCTTTCCCCCGAAGTCACCCCGTAATTGCCGATCAGGGGATAGGTGAAGGTGATCACTTGACCCGCATAGGAGGGGTCGGTCAGGGTTTCCTGGTATCCGGTCATGCCGGTGGTAAAAACCACCTCTCCCCTGGCCTCGACGGGCCGGCCCAGCCACTGGCCCGGAAACACCTCGCCCGTGTCCAACACCAGATAAGCCCTCATCGTCCCGCCACCCCCAAGGCCGTCACGGAATCGGCCAAGATCTCCACGGCCCGGTCGACCATCTCCTCCGTCACGATCAGCGGAGGCAAAAGGCGGACGACCCGGGAGCCGGCCGGCAGCACCAACAATCCTCGTTCCCGGGCGCGGCGGATCACCGGCGCCGCCTCTTCCGCAAGTTCAATTCCGACCATCAATCCCCGTCCCCGGATCTCCTTCACGGAAGGATGATCCCTCAGTTTGTCCCGCAGGGAGGCAAGCAGGCGCTCGCCCTGCACCCGGACGTTCTTCAGCAGCTCCGGACGGCGGATCTCCCGCAAAACAGCCCGGGCGGCGGCCATCGCAACCGGATTTCCGCCGAAGGTGCTGGCATGGCTGCCGGGGCCGAACACGGGGGCGAGATCGGACCTGGCCATCATGGCGCCGACGGGAATGCCGTTGCCCAATCCCTTGGCCAAGGTCACCACGTCCGGCGTCACGCCGTACCCCTCGAAGGCGAAGAGCGAACCGGTGCGCCCCATCCCCGTCTGCACCTCGTCCACCATGAACAGGATCTCCCGTTCTTGGCAAAAACGGAACAGCCCCGCGACGAAGGCCGGATCGGCGGGACGGACCCCGCCCTCTCCCTGCACAAGCTCCAGCATCACCGCCGCGGTGCGATCATCGGACGCCCGCTTCACCGCCTCCAGGTCCCCGAAAGGAACGGTGACGAAGCCCTCCGGGAGGGGAGCGAAGCCGGTCTTCACCTTTTCCTGTCCGGTGGCGGTCAGGGTGGCCAGGGTGCGCCCGTGGAAGGAGCCCTCAAAGGTGATGATGTTCGGCAGCTCGATTCCCCGCCGCTCCCGGGCCGCCTTGCGGGCCAGCTTGATCGCCGCCTCATTGGCCTCCGCACCGCTGTTGCAGAAGAAGACGGCACCGAGCCCGCTCGCCTCCGTCAGAATAGAGGCCACTTCCTCCTGAAGCGGGATGTGAAACAGGTTGGAGACGTGCCACAGGTTTTCCAGCTGCTTTTGCACCGCCTCCGTCACCCGGGGATGGCAATGGCCCAAATTGCAGACGGCCAGGCCCGAGGTGAAATCGAGCCAGCGCCTGCCCGCCTCGTCCCAGAGCCAGGCTCCTTCGCCCCTGGCCGCCCGGACATCATACCGTTGGTAAGTGGGAAACAACATGATCGGCTCCCTCCTCCTGAACGATCCGCGTTCCGTTCCACCCTTCCTCCTTCGTTCCGTCCAGGGAAAACGGTTTTCCCCCGTCCACGATGAGCACCTCCCGGACCGGCCCCTTCAGGCAGGACAGCGCCGCCGACACCTTGGGAATCATCCCTCCGCTGATCTTGCCGTTTTGGATCAGATCGCGGACCGCGGCGGGCGTCACGGTGCGGAGCACACCCTCCTTTTTTTCCGGGGAGGCGTAAATCCCGGGAACGTCGGTCACCATCACCATCCGGGACGCATGCAGCGCCCGGGCGATGGCTCCGGCCGCGGTGTCGGCGTTGACGTTGTAAATCTGTCCGGCTTCGTCGACGCCCAGAGAGGCGGTCACCGGCATCCACCCCTTCTCCAACAGAGCGGATAGGAGAGCCGTCTCCACCCCGGTGACCTCCCCCACATAGCCGAGGGAGGAATCCTTCTGCCTGACCTGAAGCAGCTTTCCGTCAACCCCCGAGAGGCCGACGGCGGCGGCGCCGGCGGCTTGAAGCCGCGCCACCAGATCCTTGTTCACCAACCCGGCCAAGGCCATCTGCACCCATGTCAGCGTCTCCGCATCCGTCACCCGAAGCCCCCGGACAAAGCTCGGTCGGATCTCCGAACGCTCCAGCAGCCGGTTGATCACCGGGCCGCCGCCGTGAACCACCGCCACTCGAACGCCGCGCTGTTGCAGAGAAACACACGCTTCATAAAAACTGGGATGAAGCCGTTCCAGCACGCTGCCCCCGATTTTTACGACCACACTCGGCACGTCCGCCACTCCCTCTCCTCCGATTCGGCCCTTCGTCTCAGGTCCGGTAACAGGCGTTGATCCGGACATACTCGTACGTGAGATCGCATCCCCAGGCAACCGCCTCGTGGATGCCCTGATGGAGATCGATGCGGAATTGCACCCGTTCCTCCTTCATATGGGCCTGAACCTGCTCCTCGTTGAAGGAGACGGGCCTGCTCTCCCGCACCACCGGAATATCCCCGATATACAGATCGACGGCTTCCGTCTTCACGTCCGGGTCGGAGTAACCGATGGCGCAAAAGACTCTTCCCCAGTTGGCGTCCGCTCCGTAAACCGCCGATTTGACCAGATTGGAACCGACCACGCCCTTGGCCACCCGCCGCGCCATGGCCTGGGAAGCGGCACCGGTGACCCTCACCTCCACCAGCCGGGTGGCCCCTTCCCCGTCCCGGGCGATCATCTTGGCCAACTCCCGGGCCACATGGGCAAAACCCGCTTTAAACACCGCCCATTCGGGATGGTCCGGATGGAGGGCGGAGTGGCCCGCCCGCCCGCTGGCCATGGCCAGCACCATGTCGTTGGTGCTGCAATCCCCGTCGACGGTGATCATGTTGAAGGTCTCATCGGTCACTTCCCGCAGCAAATGCTGCAGGTGGCGCGAATCGATCACCGCATCGGTGGTGAGGAAGGCCAGCATCGTGGCCATTTGGGGATGAATCATCCCGGAACCCTTGGCCGCTCCGGCGATGCGCACCGGACGCCCTTCCACCCTCAGGACCACCTCGGCCTCCTTGGTGCAGGTGTCGGTGGTCAGGATCGATTCACTGAAGGGGAGATGCCCCCCTTTTCCCACCTCTTTCACCAATCGGGCCAACCCTTCCATCATCCGGTCCATCGGCAGAAACTCACCGATCACTCCGGTGGAAGCCACGGCGACGCGGTGATCCGGAATGCCGAGCAATTTGGCCGCCTCGCGGCGCGTCTTCAGGGCATCCTCCAATCCCCTTTGACCCGTACACGCGTTGGCATTGCCGCTGTTGACCACGACGGCCTGCAGTTTACCCTCGGCCGCCAAACTGTCCCGGGTCACCTTCAGGGGGGCGGCCTGAAACGCGTTCATGGTATAAACCGCCGCGGCGGAAGCGGGAACCTCGCAGAAGATCATTCCCAGATCCCGTCTTTTCTTCTTCAGACCCGCGTGCACTCCTCCGGCGACAAACCCGGAAGGGGAAGTCACCGACGGTTCCGCAACGACCTCATAGCCCGCTTCCGCGGCAATCGTCTGCGTCCCCTGCCCGTTCATGCTCCTCTCCCTCTCTTTATGGATTTGTCTTTTCCCACGACAGGGTTTACGGATAGAGGGGAAGCCCCTCCAGGCCCGCCGTCTCATCCCATCCCATGCGCAGGTTGAGATTCTGGACGGCTTGGCCGGCGGCCCCCTTGACCAGGTTGTCGATGACCGACATCACGATGACCCGGCCGGTTCGTTCATCCAGATGGACGGCCAGATCGCAATAATTGCTTCCCTGGACCTGCTTCGTCCCCGGCCAATCGTTTTCAGAACGAATTCTCACAAAAGGAGCCGATTGATAAATCCCGCGGTACATCTCCTCCAGCCGGCGGCGGGTCCAACCCTCCGCCGCGCGGGCCGTCAGGGTGATGAGTATTCCCCGGTTCATCGGCACCAGGTGGGGAATGAAGGTGACGCGGACCGGACGTCCCCACGCTTCCGAGGCGTACCGTTCGATTTCCGGAGTGTGTTGGTGGGCATCCACCCGATAAGGACGCAGATTCTCGTTGACTTCGCAGAAGAGCGCGTTCAGCTTCAGCCCCCTCCCCGCGCCGGACACGCCCGACTTGGCATCGATCACGATCGTGTCCGGATCGATGGCCCGCTCCCTCAACAGGGGAATCAACGCCAGGAGTGAGGCGGTGGGATAACAACCCGGATTGGAGATGAGCGTTGCGCTCCGGATTTGCTCCGCGTACCATTCCGACAACCCGTAAACCGCCCGTTCCAGCCAATCGGCGGAAGCGGGCTCCCGCCCGTACCACCGCCTGTACGCATCATCGGTCAAGCGGAAATCGCCGGACAGGTCGATGCACACCTTCCCCCGCTCCGCAAACCGGGGCGCCCACTGGCTGCTGACTCCGGGAGGGGTGGCGAAGAAGACCACATCCCCCGCCTCGCACAGGCGGTCCGGGTCCAGTTCCTCCAGGGTCTCCTCCATGTGGGACAAATGGGGATAGACCGCCTTCAGCGGCTCACGGGGCTGCGAGGAAGAGACCAATGCGCCGATCCGGGCCTGGGGATGGTTTTCAAGGAGGCGGATCAACTCCACTCCCCCGTACCCCGTCGACCCGATCACCACGGTTTTCACTTCCCACTCTCACTCCTTTGGAGGTCGGTTTGTAACATTATACATAGTGAATTATATTTATTCAATCCCCATTTTTCACCCATATTCACAACTGTCCCGATTTTGAAAGGCCTTCCGTTCTTTAGGGAAAACCGATCTCCGGTCTTTCACGTTTTTCGCGTTGGATGGCCGAAGAATCTGGAGACGCCGCCGACTCGGGGAAAGGGAAGCGGAGTGGAAGCGAATCCGGCCCTTGTGGCACCGGCTCAAACATCAATGGAATGAAAATTTCGACATCCACCGAGCGAAATGCGGACGGTCGAACGAAAGATGAATGCGACCCTCCCATCGGCGTAAAGGGTGGTATCTGTGCAGCACTGGCGTCACCATTTTTGGCGCTGCCCTTTTGCCTCCGGACAAGATATATCGCCATGGGCTCGGCCGGAAACAGATTCAACTCCAACGGGCGATTTCGACTCTTTCCCGAATGGCACATAAAAAATGTACCGAATGAGAATTGGGTCCCTTTTTCCGAAGTCGGAAACCACCTCGGGATCGCCCTAAAAGGGACATGTCGGTCAAAACCTCCATTTTGGCGGAGACGAAAGCGAAAAATCGGTGGACGCGCCTTCCTTGTCCCGCTGTTTCAAAGAGCTGACCCAAATCTGCCGCGATCCCACCAAATAAAAAGACCGCCGACAAAGAGTCGGCAGCCTTTTCGGCTCGTTTCACTTCTGTTCCGCCAGCCATGCGGACAAGGACTCCCGTTCGGCGTCGGACAGCTGGGTTTGCGCCGGCATCTGCCCCTTGCCGTTCTTGATGATTTCACCAATCTCTTCCTTGGAGTACTTCGATCCGACGCTGGTCAGCGACGGGCCGAAGCTCCCTTCCAGGTTGGCACCGTGACAGCTGGCGCAGTTGTTGTCATAGACCGCCTTGACTTCGGCATCCGCCGTCGCCCCGTCGCCGGCATCCGGGGCTTCTTCCTGGGAGGGAGTTTCCCCCTGCTCGGGGGGTTGCGTTTCCTGATCCGTACCTCCGGCGCAGCCGGTCAAAGCCCACAACAGGACCCCTCCGACCAGCACGCGCTTCCACCAGCGTTTACTCATCGTGCACCTCCCGTCTGCATTGTCATTGTCCCCGGAGGTGATCCGGCTTTCTCGGATAGCTGGAACCGGGGGCGGCTTTTTCCCGGGGCTTTTCCATCAGTTGATGTCGATCCTTCGATTCTTCCGCTCTGCGCTGACTTCCCTTTTGTTCAGCCATCTCGCCCCTCCCGTCGGGTCCCTCAACTTGGATGAGGGGTTTTGATGGTTATCGTAAACAAAAGGGGCGGGGGTTATGCATCCCCGCCCTTTTCCCCCTCGCCGCCCTTGTCAGACCGGTCGGTTTCCTCTGCGGCCCGGACGGCACCCACGGGAGAAATATCTCCATCGGTTTCCCGTTCCTTCCCTTTTTGGGTGTTGCTAAAGCTGAATTTTTTCCTCGGTCTTCGCTTCAAAGCCAAAGGCTCGTCAAAGGAAACCTCGCTCGAATCGGCGAACAGCTTGTCCAGCTCCGCCACTTCGCGGCTCCGCTTCTTCGTCATAATCACCGTCAAAAAAATCAGCAAGGCGATAACCAATGTCAAAGCGATCCACACGAAGGCGGGAACCATCTCCACCAGCTCTACCACCGCTTGAATGGCAACCATCGTTCATGACCCCCTCCAATGTCTGTTTATGGTGCAAGGTTGTCAAAGCAAGGGTGTACGGGCACAACACGCTAAACGACTTTACTGATCGAAAAGTTCCCGGAAAACCTTTCCACGAGTGGTTATATTCCCTTTTTTCCAGCGATCAACACCCACAAAAAAGAACCGGCCGAACCGGACCGGTCGGTTTCAGGGCATGTTATTTTATTTTCCGCGGAAACGGGGATTCCGCTTCTGGAGGAAAGCGTCCATCCCCTCGATTCGGTCCTCGGTATCGAAGGAAAGGCCGAAGAAAGAAGCCTCCAGCCGCAGACCGCTCTGAAGATCCGTTTCCGCCCCCTGGTTGATTGCCTTTTTGATATACCTCATGGCAACCGGGGCCTTTTGGGCCAGCAGTTCCGCCAGCTTGCGGGCCTCCTCCAGCAGCTGGTCGTGGGGAACCACCTTCTGAACCAGCCCGAGCCTGAGCGCCTCTTCGGCGGTAATCATCTCCCCCGTCAGGCACAGGTATTTGGCGGTCGTCTTCCCCACCAGCCGCGCAAGGCGCTGGGTGCCCCCGTAGCCGGGAATCACCCCCAAATTCACCTCCGGCTGACCGAAGCGTGCCTTTTCGGAAGCGATCAGAATATCTCCGCTCATGGCGAGTTCGCATCCGCCTCCTAGGGCATATCCGTTCACCGCCATGATGACCGGTTTGTCGAGCTCCTCGATCCGCGAAAAGAGAGCCTGCCCGCGGGCCGCAAGCCTCTCCCCCTCCGCGGCGGAGGGAATCTGCCGCAGCTCCCCGATATCGGCACCGGCCACAAAGGCCTTGTCTCCGGCCCCGGTTATGATCAGGGCCCGGACCTTCTCATCGGCTTCCACCTGATCGACAGCCTGTTCCAGCTCCTCCAGGGTCTCCCGATTCAGGGCGTTCAACACCTTGGGGCGCTGAATGGTGATCAGGGCCCAGCCATCCCCCTGCTCCAGCGCGATGTTTTTCCACTCCATCGGACTCACCACCCTATCGCTTCTCTTTGGCCGCTTACCGATCCCGTTCCTTGGACGATTGGATCCGCTTCCGCAGGTAAGCGTCGATGAACACGTCGATTTCTCCGTCCATGACCGCCTGAACGTTCCCCACTTCCACCTGGGTTCGGTGGTCCTTCACCATGCTGTAGGGGTGAAATACGTAAGAGCGGATCTGGTTGCCCCATCCGATCTCCGTCTGTTCCCCCTGCAATTCGGCCAGTTCCTTTTGCCGCTCCTCCATCATCCGTTCGTACAGGCGGGCCTTCAGGATCTTCATCGCCCGTTCCCGGTTTTGGATCTGGGAGCGTTCCGACTGACAGGTGACGACGATCCCCGTGGGAAGATGGGTGATCCGCACCGCGGAATCGGTGGTGTTGACATGTTGTCCGCCGGCTCCGCTGGAACGATACGTGTCGATCTTCAGATCTTCCGCCTTGATCTCCACCTCGACGTCGTCATCCACTTCCGGCATCACATTGGCCGACACGAAGGAGGTGTGGCGGCGGCCCGACGCATCGAAGGGGGAGATCCGCACCAGGCGGTGAACCCCCTTTTCCGCCTTGAGGTAGCCGTAGGCGTTGTGTCCCTTGATGAGCAGGGTGACGCTTTTCACCCCCGCCTCTTCACCGGGCAGGTAATCCAGGGTCTCCACCTTGTAGCCTTTGCGCTCCGCCCATCGGGTGTACATCCGGAGGAGCATGGAGGCCCAATCCTGGGATTCCGTTCCGCCGGCCCCCGGATGGAGTTCCAGAATGGCGCTGTTCTTGTCATAGGGCTCATTGAGGAGCAGGTTCAGTTCGAATTCATTCAATTCCTTCTTCAGGGATTGGATTCCCTCCTTCAATTCGGGGAGGAGGGACTCATCCTGCTCCTCGGAGACGAGCTCCAGCATCAGCTCCAGCTCCTCCTGGGACTCCTCCAGCTTGGCCATGGTCTCCACTTGTTCTTTCAGATGCTTGACTTCGTCGATCACCTTCTGGGCTTCCGACTGGTTATCCCAGAAGCCGGGGGCGATCATCCGCTGTTCCAGCTCTTCAACGCGGGCTTTTTTCTTGCCGACGTCAAAGAGACCCCCTGATGTCCGCCAATTTCTTGGCTGTATTGGTCAATTCATGACGCAGTTCGCTCAGCTCCACGCATCATCACCTCTGGTTTGTTTTTGACCCGCTATCCATTATAGCAGACGATTTCAACCCGTCCGAACCGTCCGGGCGCAGCAGTGCTTGTATTTTTTACCGCTGCCACAGGGACAGGGCTGGTTCCGTCCCACCTTTTCCCGACGGACGGGCTGCCGTTTCGGCGCTTCCTCGCGGCTGTGGGGAGAACCTCCGGCGCTGGCCTGCTTGTTGACGGCCACCTCTTCCCGCTCCAGGTTTTCCCCGACGCTGGCCTTCATCACGTATTTGACCACTTCTTCCTGGATTTCGCGGACCATCTGCTCAAACATCTCAAAGCCTTCGAACTGATACTCCCGCAAGGGATTGGTCTGTCCGTAGGCACGCAGGTGGATGCCCTGGCGCAGCTGGTCCATCGCATCGATGTGGTCCATCCATTTCCGGTCGACGGTCCGCAGGATCACCACCTTGGAAAACTCCTGCATCCGTTCGAAGCCGATCTCCTTCTCCCGCAGTTCGTAGTGGCGAACCGTCTCACTGAGCAGTTTGTCGACGATCTGCTTCGGCTCTTCGTATTCCTCCAGATCCTCGATCGCGACAACCCCCTCCGGGAAAAGGGTGGATTCCGCGAAGTCGAGGATCGACTCCAGATCCCATTCCTCCGGCAGATCCTTCTCCGGCGCGTGGACCTCCACCACCCGCTGGATCAATTCCTTCGCCATGTCCAGCACGATGTATTTGAGGTTGTCGCTCAACAGCACCTGGCGCCGCTGCTTGTAGATGATCTCCCGCTGCTGATTCAACACGTCGTCATATTGAAGCACCCAGCGGCGAGTGTCGAAGTTGATGCCCTCCACCTTTTTCTGGGCATTTTCGATCGACCGGCTGAACATGGCCCCTTCAATCGGCGTGTCATCATCCATTTTCTGATTCATCCACTCGCGAATGCGGTCCGGGGCGAAGCGGCGCATGAGGTCATCCTCCAGGGAGAGGAAAAACTGCGAGGATCCCGGATCCCCCTGCCGCCCGGAGCGACCGCGCAGCTGGTTGTCGATCCTCCGGCTTTCGTGCCGCTCCGTACCGATTACGTGAAGGCCGCCCAGCTCCGCCACGCCTTCGCCCAGGACGATGTCGGTCCCCCTCCCGGCCATGTTGGTGGCGATGGTCACCGCTCCCTTCTGCCCGGCCTGAGCGATGATCTCCGCCTCCTTGGCGTGGTTTTTGGCGTTGAGCACCTGGTGGGGGATGCCCCGCTTTTTCAGCATGCGGGAGAGTTTTTCCGACTTGTCGATGGAGATGGTGCCGACCAGCACGGGTTGCCCCTTGGCGTGCCGCCGGACGATTTCCTCCACCACCGCCCGGAACTTGGCATCTTCGGTGCGGTACAGGACATCGGAGAGGTCTTTCCGGATCATCGGTCTGTGGGTGGGAATCTGCACCACGTTCATGCCGTAGATCTTGCGGAACTCCTCTTCCTCCGTCTTGGCGGTGCCGGTCATGCCCGCCAGCTTCTTGTACAGCCGGAAGTAATTCTGCAGGGTGATCGTCGCCAGTGTCATGCTTTCCCGCTGAACCTGCAGCCCTTCCTTCGCCTCGATCGCCTGGTGCAGACCGTCGCTGTACCTGCGGCCGTGCATCAAGCGGCCGGTGAACTCATCGACGATCACCACCCCGTCCTCGTTCACCACGTAGTCCCGGTCCCTCTTCATCAGCACATGGGCCTTCAGCGCCTGCTGGACGTGGTGGTTGATGGTGATGTTCCGGGCGTCATACAGGTTGTCGATGCCGAGGAAGGATTCCGCCTTGTCCACCCCCGACTCCGTCAGGGTGACGGTCCGAGTCTTCTCGTCGATGGTGTAGTCATCCCCGGGCTTCAGCCGACGAACCAACTGGTCCGCCTTGTAGTACAGGTCCGTGGCCTTGTTGGCCTGCCCGCTGATGATCAGGGGCGTCCGCGCTTCGTCGATCAGGATGCTGTCCACTTCGTCCACGATGGCGAAATGGAGATCCCTCTGGACAATCTGCTCCGGATAGAGCACCATATTGTCCCGCAGGTAGTCAAAACCGAATTCGTTGTTCGTCCCGAAGGTGATGTCCGCCCGGTAAGCCGCCCGCTTTTCCTCCGGCGTCATCCCGTTTTCGTTCAGACCGACGGTCATGCCGAGAAATTCGAACACCTGGCCCATCCATTCCCGGTCGCGGCGGGCCAGGTAGTCGTTGACCGTCACCACGTGAACCCCTTTCCCGGCCAAGGCGTTCAAATAGGCGGGAAGGGTGGCGACCAGGGTTTTCCCCTCCCCGGTCTTCATTTCGGCGATGTCCCCGTTGTGCAGCACAATCCCGCCGACCAGCTGAACGTAGAAGTGGCGCATGCCCAACACCCGCTTGGCCGCCTCCCGAACGACGGCATAGGCTTCGGGCAGCAGGTCGTCCAGGGTTTCCCCCTCCGCAAGACGGTTCTTGAATTCCTCCGTCTTGGCTCGCAAGCCGGCATCGGACAAAGCTGACACCGACGGTTCCAACGCTTCGATCTGATCAGCGATCTTGAAGCATTTTTTCAACTGCCGGTCGTTGGAATTGAGCAACTGACGGATCGCTTTGAACACGCTGTCATCCCCTTCCGATCATGAAGGACTATGGCAAAGGCGGCGGGAAAATTCCCGCCGCTCGCTGGATCTCACAGACATGAACGGGCCGCCGGAGCCCTCTCCACTGTCATGGGCCGTTCGGGATTCTCGCGCCTCCCGGCCTGTATCCGCCGTCACGACAATGCTCCGGCGCGTGATCATAATAATGATAACATATTTTTGCAACCCTGCAAAAAATCAATTGTGCGGGGGGCCCGTATCGGTACGGAGAATCCTTCACCCGAAGCGGCTTTCCGGAATTTTCCCTTTCAAAAAAGTTGAACGGGATTCCAATGAATACGGTTGCAACTATGCAGTTCAACGGGCAAAAAAAAGACCGGGCACCCCGGTCGGAGAGATGTCCCCTTCTCTTCATCCTTCGCCGCATCGCGGAGGGGAGATCGATCAGCCGATCATTCGGGCTCAATCAACCCGTACCGTCCGTCCCGACGACGATACACCACGTTGACCCGATTGGTGTCGGCATTGGAGAAGACGAAAAAATTATGTCCCAACATGTCCATCTGCAGGATCGCTTCCTCGACGTCCATCGGTTTCAAGCTGAACCGCTTGATCCTCACCACTTCCGGGGCATCCTCCTCCAATTCCCTCGGCGCCCCGTTTTTGACGCCTGTATCCTTCCACTGCGAACGGAGACTTCCTTCCTGGCGGAACTTGCGGTTGACCTTCGTCTTGTATTTGCGAATCTGACGCTCCAGTTTCTCCACGACCAAATCCAGCGAGGCGTACATATCACCGCTTGCTTCCTCGGCCCGAACCAGGGCTCCCGGAAGTGGAATGGTCACTTCGACTTTGTGCTCGTCCCGCTGAATCGCAAGCGACACATTGACATCCGACTCCAAGGGCGTGTCAAAGTACCGTTCCAAACGGCTCAGTTTTTTTTCGGCATATTCCCGGAGCGCAGGGGTCACCTCAAGATTGTTTCCGCGGATGTTAAATTTCACAGTCATTCTCCCTTCGCATCATACTCGCCAAATCCCTTCATTTGTTCATTTCCCTTCCCTCCGTCCAACGAAACGCTCGCTTCATATTACCCAATATTCCAATCAATTCCTTTTCATTCAGACAAAAAACGACCCCCCTCTATCTGAGGGGGGTGAGATTGATGACAAACCCCCTGGCTCTTTTCGCAAGAAAAGCGCCAGGGGTTGCATGTTTATGGGAAATAAACAGATAAAGGAAATTAGATTTGGTAAATTAGGCGGATCACAAAGCCTTTTCCTCTCTTCGAGAGGAGCAAGGCCATTTTTTTGATGTTT